>JBKBOP010000062.1:6828-11884 GCA_046293575.1 Flavobacterium sp.
ACATTCCCTATACCAAAATGTGGATTGATAGTATTCATATACCTAAAGCCTTCACCGCTTCTAACGTCTCTGATTTGTATACCCCACGTGCCATGAATTTCAACTCTAGCTCCTATGCCTTGTCTGTTTGAATTTACACCTTGAAGATTGAATTTAATCCAATTGTTATTATTCCCATTATTATATCGAATATTATTTCCATTCATTATATCTAAAAATCCATCATTGTTTAAATCACCAATGGCTCCGGCAGTTGGTGAAGAGACTGGAGAAAAAGTCATATTTCCATTATTATACATAATGATTCCACTTCCAGCACAGTGAACATCAACAAAGCCATCATTATTAAAATCATGAGCAATATATTCAATTCCAGTGCCTGTAAATAAATCAAAACCAGAACCAACAGATACATCTGTAAAAGTACCATCTCCATTATTTAACATCAGTCTATGTCCTCCCGAAACAAAAGAACTAGCACCAATCAATGCATCCATCCAACCGTCATTATTAAAATCACCCCAAGCAGCAGACCATGTTTGTACACCAGAATTCATATTGGCTAATGGAGCGGTATTTGTGAATAAAGCACCTCCATCATTACGGTGTAATTCATCAATAGCTGCTGGAGAACCTGCACCTCTACATTTTGCAATAAATAAATCAACGAAACCATCATTATTATAATCTGTCCATATTGAACCATAATTGCCGCCATTGACTACATCACCTATTCCTCCTTGATTAAATGTAAAATTTCCTTCCCCATCATTTAAATAAAAGACATTAGGTTGAACATCATGACAAACGAAAGCATCTAAATGTCCATCTTGGTTAATATCAACAAAATTGGAACGTTGTGAAAACACATACTGTGGAAATGTTACTTTGGTAAATGCAGTTCCTGCATCATTAGCTTTCATAAAGGTTACGCCACTACCACCGCCATAAAGTAAATCAGAATGACCATTTCCGTCATAATCGGCAACAGCCAAACTCCATGTAGGTAGATTTTCTGCCGAATCTGTTGGAATGGTTACGGAGTTGAAAGTACCATTTACATTTTGATATTGAATGTATACTGCATTTGCTGAAACGGAGACACGGTCATCTAGAAAATCTCCATTCATATCAACTGCACCATTTTTATAGGTCCCCAAAAGACTAACATTTTGTGTATTAAACGTTACCGGCACAGCAATCATTTCTGGTAATTCTGGTTCTTCGGGATCTTCTGGGTCACCTTCGATGAGTTGAAAAATAAAATTATTAGCATTGCTTCCCCATCGGTTATCGAAAACAATAGTATAATTCACACCAGCTGTAAGATTATACTTTCCGAATGATAAAAAACTATCACCACTGTCATCATCACCCCCAACACATACTAAATTAGAGCAAAGGCCAGAATAAATATGAAATCGTGTATCTCTGCCTGAGTTTTGAGGTAAACTTGTTGTTATCGTTAGACTCACATCTTGTGCTGGCACATATTGATACCAAACTCCCGCTGGAGTATTCTGGACAGGAATGGCACCATTTTGTGCACAAATAAGCGTTGGAGCAGTTCCATTGATGATTCCCACTTGATACTCGCCAGCTGAAATTAATAAGGCATCTGAACATGAACTTTGTGCATGTGCGAGAAAGCTTAACATCATAATAATTGAAAAAGTAATTTTATTCATAGGTAAGTTTAATTTATTAATTACATCCATTTAGTGAATTGATCCATTCCTCAATAAGTTCAACTCCTTCATTATGGATAACAGAACGACCAATCAGTGGCATTCGGTATTGTTCTTCATTTGTATTGAGTCTAAAATGCATCATTGACCTCATCACATTACCTGGCGTGACAATGTTCGTTATGGATGGGTCGACAACTTCGTCAGGAGGAACACAAATTCCAAGGTTTGCGGCGGATGTCGTTTCAGAAAATGCTAATCGAATAGGACGATAATCGCAGTGACTATCCTGCTGATGGCAGTGTGCACACTGAATATCCAAATAGGAACGAACTCTCATGTTTAAAGATTTTGATGAGTCTTTATAGTCAACAACAGTTGTTATCAATGAGGGTAAGCTGTTATCGAGATATCCGAAATTTATCCATTTAGATAATTGATTTGATGTTCCTTCAGCGAAGTTGTAATTGCTATTTAGGTTTTGTGGTTTCGGACCAATAGGTTTAGCTTCGTCGAAAATTTTATGACATATAAGACACTCAGATCCTGAGGGAATTCTATAATTATCAACCGTCTGTAAATCACCATTACTATCCAACCAACTCACCGAGGTAAAAGCTCCATTCATATTTAACGTAGCTTCAGTTTGATCATCATTCCAGACATATTCTGCAAATATCCATCCACTTGCTTTTTTAATTAAAAGTCGTGTTTCTATGATTCTACGAACACCTCCAGGTTGAACATTATCATAATAGAAATTCTTAATCAGTACAGAACCCGTTGGAAAATTAAAGACGGTGCCATCTGTATTATAAGACGCTTTGACCTCTTTTGGCATCCATACAAATCGCTTTTTTAAAGCATAATCGGTAAATAAAGAACTAATTGGTTCGTAAGGTACTACTCCATATGAAGGATTTTGATCTTTGATTGGGCCCTCAAAAAATTTATAGTCTGATAGATTTTGGTAGGGAACAGCAGTCAAGTCTAAAACTACTGGTGAAACTGGATCAGGGTCTGGGACATCAGTATACTTGTCATCTGAAGAGCAAGAAGCTAAAAACAGACTAAAGCTGAAAACGAAAATAAGTGTTATTCGAAACATGGAGCAATAATAGATTATAAATGCACATCAAAAATAGGAAATAAAGCAACTAAAAAAATATTTAACCATCAAATATATATCGAATTAGCAAAAAAAATAGTAAATAATAGAACAAAATCAATTTTCATCGACTTCTGACCTTTTAATAAGACTTTCAGGAAGTATTTTCTTTGCCTTAGCTCCCATTTTTCGGAGCCGTTCCACACTACCCACAAGATTTCCTTTACCTTCCACCAATTTGCCCATAGCATTTCCATATTCAGTTTTTGCCTCGTCCATTTTTTTGCCAATCTTAATAAGATCAGTTACAAAACCTTCAAATTTATCATACAATGCTCCCGCTTGGCGAGCTATTTCCATGGCATTTTCTTGTTGTTTTTGATTGGTCCACATACTGTCGATAGTTCTTAAAGTAGCCAACAAGGTGGTTGGAGTAACAATCACAATATTTTTTTCAAAAGCTTTATTATACAAACTATTATCTTCATTCAAGGCAATAGCAAAAGCTGATTCGATAGGAATAAATAATAACACAAAATCAGGACTTTCCATTTGATACAAATCGTGGTAGTTTTTATCACTTAATTGCTCCACATGTCGCTTGATAGAATTAATATGCTCTCTCAAAAACACTGATTTTTGCATATCATCATCTTCATTTGTATACCGTTCATAGGCAGTTAGCGAAACTTTTGAATCGACAATCATTTTCTTTCCATCGGGCAAACTAATGACAACATCAGGAAAAACTCGGCTTCCTTCTTCATTTTGAAAACGCTGTTGCACTTCATATTCTCTCCCCTTTTCTAAACCTGATTTTTCTAAGACACGCTCAAGTATCAATTCTCCCCAATTTCCTTGCATCTTACTATCTCCTTTTAAAGCCTTAGTCAGGTTGATGGTCTCCTTACTCATCTGCTCGTTCATCTCCTTCAATCCAACAATCTGTTGCCGAAGAGCCGCATGATAATCGATACTTTCCTTGTGAGTATCTTCCACTTTTTTCTCAAAATGAAGAATCTTCTCTTGTAAAGGGGTTAAAATATTTTTTAAGTTCTCCTTATTTTGTTCGGTAAACTTTACTGTTTTTTCCTCTAAAATTCTATTGGCAAGATTTTCAAATTCTTTAGTGAATTTTTCTTGAAGTTGTTCTACTTCCATTTTTTGTTCTTCAGCTTTTTGAGTCAAGTACTGTAACTCAGACTGCTTTCGCGAAAGTTCTAAAGAGAGTTGTTCACGAGTTTCTTGAAGCCGTTGATGATCTTGTTTCCAAGTATGTTCAGCATCTTTCCATTCGCTTAAAGTGGATTGCACTTTTTCTTTCTCTTGAGAAATCTGATATTGAAGCCCTAAGATGCGTTCTTCTAGGGAGGCAAGTTCCGTTTTTGATTGAGCTGCGTTGATCATTTTACCAACAAAAAATCCAATGAGTAGAGCTATAAAAATAAAAACGGCAAATAAAACTAAGTTGGTCATAAAGATTTAAATTTAATGAAGTAAAAATAATGAAAACCAACTCTAAATGTGTTTGTTTTTTTTAAGTAGAAGAAAAATACTTTATCTTTAACATAAATAATCATCCTATGGATTCTCATTCAAATAGAGGCCAACTTTTTAGACACCTAGACGGATTGGTGACTGCCCCAGTAGCTTTCTCCTTATATAAAGGAGGAATAATTGACTTATTGAAACAACAGAAAATCACCACCTTAAGCTTTATTTGTCAACAAATAAAAGTCAATGAAGGTTACCTCAACGTTGCACTTAGAGTGTTGGCCTCACAAGGATTTATTGATTATAAATTGAATCCATCTGATGGCGAACTTACAATCACTAGAAATGAAAAAAGCCTTATCGCGTTTCACTATTTCAAATGGTATCAACAAGTGGTGGAATTTATTCAATTCACAGGAAATTTTCACCCTAGAAAGTTTGAAGTAGAACCTTTTTTAAAACAGCGGTTATTATTTGACAATTACAAAAATCGATTTGATTTTCCAATACCGAAAAACCCCATTGAAAAAGAAGTTCAAGATCAAATGCTACTTCATATAGAAGGGTGTATTGTGGCTCCAACTTTAGTGCGTTTAGGCATGAATGGGATGTTTCATAAATACTTTATGGAAACCCGTTTTAAACCAGAGGAATTTCATCAATATCCAGACCATTTTACAGAGATTCTGGATTTCTTTTGCCATTTAGGATGGTTTACCGAAAAAAATGGTTTTTATCAATTTACCGAGTCAGGACTCTTTTTTGC
>JBKBOP010000063.1:0-11773 GCA_046293575.1 Flavobacterium sp.
GAACTAAAACCGTAAATTTCTTTTCAAGGTCTAGCGTTGGATTTTTGTCCGCAAAATATAGTTCAAACTCGTCTTTGAATTTTTTGTTTTTACTGGCATACTGCCTTATAAATACCTGAAATTCTTCTTGAGTTATCTTTTTAAGTATGTCTTCAAAAGTAAAATTCTTTTTCTTCGGAGAATTTTTTGTAGAAACAATAATGGTTCTCGCTTCAAGTACAGCAAAGAAAACTGCTACCATGTGTTTACAGTAGGCTCCATAATCATAAGGACATGTACATGAGCAATTTTTGATTTCGCCTTGACTACTTAATTTGATTTCAACTTGATAATCTTCAGATCCAATAACATCTGCAACCCAATGGTTTTTTTTTATTTCCTCCAGATATTCTACATTTTTATTTTCAAAATAGTCTTTACCCCTTTTTAAAATGTTTGGATCTATTTGGTTTTGAAAGTTTTGTAAATTCATAATTTATTTGTTTATATCACCATCGTCAACTGAATCCTTTTCCTCACTTCATTCACCTCAACGACTTTTACTTGCACATGCTGGTGCAATTTCACCACTTCATTCACATCCGAAACAAACCCGGCTTTAAGCTGCGAAATATGTACCAATCCGCTTTCTTTGATACCAATATCCACAAAACAGCCAAAAGCCGTAATGTTGTTCACTATTCCCGGGACAATCATACCTGGTTGTATATCTTTTATGCTTCTTACGTTGGGGTCAAATTCAAATACTTTGGCCGCTTTTCGAGGGTCTAATCCCGGTTTTTCGAGTTCTTTTAAGATATCCTGCACTCCCAACAACCCGACCGTTTCGTTGGTATATTGTTCTGGTGCAATGGATTTTATTTTGTCTTTATTACCAATGAGTTCTGCTACCGGAATACCTACATCTTTAGCCATTTTTTCTACAGTTTTATATGATTCCGGATGTACAGCAGAATTATCCAATGGATTTTTTCCATTGGGGATTCGCACAAAAGCTGCGGCTTGCTGAAAGGCCTTTTCTCCTAATCTTGGCACTTTTTTAAGTTGACTTCGATCAAAAAAAGGTCCGTTTTCAGAACGAAAATGTATTATATTTTCTGCCATTTTTTCTCCAATACCTGAAACATAACTCAATAGTGATTTACTAGCCGTGTTCAAATTCACGCCCACCAAATTCACACACCGCATCACAGTGTGGTCTAGTTCTTCTTTGAGTTTAGTTTGATCAACATCGTGCTGGTATTGCCCCACTCCAATTGATTTTGGGTCAATTTTCACCAATTCAGCCAACGGGTCTGAAAGTCGTCTACCAATTGAAACAGCTCCACGAACGGTGACATCATAATTTGGAAATTCTTCACGTGCTATTTTACTAGCCGAATACACTGATGCTCCTGCCTCAGAAACTACAAATATTTGTATAGGTTTATCAAAAGCAATTTTTTTAATAAAAAACTCGGTTTCTCTGCTCGCTGTTCCGTCTCCTATTGCAATCGCTTCCACTTGATAGGCATTAGCCATGGAACGAATTTTTTTCATCGCCATTGAAGTTTCATGTTGTGGCGGGTGCGGATAAATGTTTTCGTTATATAGCAAATCTCCTTTTTCATCCAAGCAAACCACTTTGCACCCCGTTTTGAAACCTGGGTCAATACCCATGATACGTTTTTCTCCCAAAGGAGATGACAACAACAACTGACGTAAATTTTCTGAAAACACTTCAATCGCTTTTTGATCAGCTTTGGCTTTGGCTTCTTGTAACACTTCATTTGAAATAGAGGATTCCAACAAACGTTTATAACTATCGTCAATCGCTTTTTCAATATGATAAGTACACGAACCATCATTCTTAATTAAAGTTTGATCCATCATACGAAGAACTTCATCTTTATCTTCGTCAGACAAGGTCACTTTTAGCTTGACAAAACCCTCATTTTCGGCTCGTAACATGGCTAACAAACGGTGCGAAGGAGCTTTATATAACGGCTCACTCCAATCAAAATACTGTTGAAACTTTTGGGCTTCGGCCTCTTCAACTTTTGATTTTACGACTTTGGTTTCAATCATCGCTTTTCGTTGAAAAACCCTTCTGAAATTTTTTCGAATAAAAATGTTTTCATTAATCCATTCAGCGATGATATCCCTAGCACCTTGTAAGGCCTCGTCTTCATTGAGTACTTTTTCATTCAAATATTTAGAAGCTAAAATTTCTATATCGTCTGTCCGTTGGGCCATGATCATTTTAGCTAGAGGTTCCAAACCATTTTCTCGAGCCACATCTGCTCGAGTTTTTCTTCGTTTTTTATAGGGAAGATATAAGTCTTCTATTTCTTGTAGATCAAAACTATTTTCAATTTTCTGTTTTAATTCCTCCGATAGGTCTCCTTGTTCTTCAATGGACTTTAGTACCGATGCTTTTCGTTTTTGAATCTCTTCAAAATGTTTGTTAAGCTTGAAAATTTGTTCGATTTGCACCTCATCTAAGTTTCCCGTTTGGTCTTTTCTGTATCGAGCTATAAAAGGAATGGTGCAGTCTTCGGATAAAAGCTTCAGTGTGCTCTCAATTGATTTTGATGGGAATGATAATAATTGTTGGATATATGATAATAAAGTCACCGAGAATATTTTTTGAATTGGCAAATTAATGAAAATAGTAAGGTAAAACGATTTAAATAACTCTAAAAAAAAGAAAAGAAAAAAATTGAAAAAGGCTTACATCTTCTAAAAATTAAGTATTTTTGTTTAACTTTTAAACCTTTAAGTTGAACAAAAAAGCAATAGTTATTGGTTCAGGGATTGCGGGCATTGCAGCTTCTATCAGATTAGCTTGCAAAGGTTATGAAGTTGTTGTGCTTGAAAAAAACGCCTATCCTGGTGGAAAACTATCAGAGATTCAATTAGGAGAGTATCGATTTGATGCGGGCCCGAGTTTACTTACTATGCCCCATTTGGTTGAGGAATTATTTCTACTTGCTGGAAAAGACCCAAAAGAATATTTTGATTACCATACCAACTCCACTACTTGTCATTATTTTTGGGAGGATGGCACTTTTTTTAGAGGTTTTGCCAATACATCGATGCTCAAAAAAGAAATTGAAAACGTTTTCAAAACCTCCCCAATTCCTTTTTTAAAAAAACTAGAAAAAGCGGAAAAAATCCACAACTATACCTCTTCAGTTTTCTTAGAACAAAGTCTACATGATTTTAAAAATTTTTTCAATGTAAAAACCTTAAGAGCTTTATCGAGAAGTCATCAAATGGATTTACAACGAAGCTTACATGATGCTAACGTTCGTGATGTTCAACATCCAAAATTGGTACAATTGTTTGATCGGTATGCAACATATAACGGATCGAATCCTTATAAAACTCCAGGAATCATGGGGGTTATTCCACATTTTGAGTGGAATGTTGGGACTTTTTTCCCGAAGAAAGGAATGGTAGATATTACGAATTCGCTTGTAAAAATGGCAGAAGAATTGGGGATTGAATTTCATTATAACACCTTCGTTGAAGAAATCATTATACAAAAAAATCAAGTTATTGGAGTCAAAATACAAAACGGTATTATTGAAGCCAGTAAGGTAGTTACCAACATGGACATATACTATACTTACGAAAAACTACTTCCTCTTCAATCAAAACCAAAACGGATTTTGAAACAAGAACGTTCGAGTTCAGCTTTGATTTTTTATTGGGGCATCAAAGAGAAGTTTCAAAATTTAGATTTACATAACATCTTCTTTTCTGAAAATTATCAAAAAGAATTTCAAGAGATATTTCAGGAAAAAACCATTGGTGACGACCCTACCGTTTATATTCATATTTCTACAAAACTGAATCCAGAAGACGCTCCTGATTATGGAGAAAGTTGGTTTGTGATGGTGAACGCTCCTTGTAATATTGGACAAGATTGGGATCATTTGATTGCTAAAACCCGCGAAAAAGTTTTGGAAAAACTTTCAAGAATTTTGAAACGAAATATCGAATCATTGATTGAAGAAGAAGATAGTTTAGACCCACGTTCCATAGATTTCAAAACGGCATCCTATCAAGGTTCGTTGTATGGAACAAGTAGTAATAATCCGTTTGCAGCTTTTTTACGACACCCTAATTTTAGTTCCAAAATCAAAGGGTTGTATTTTGTGGGAGGAAGTACACATCCTGGAGGGGGAATTCCTTTATGTTTATTAAGTGCTAAAATCGCAACAAGCTATGTGGAAGAAGTGGCTCGATAACCCCTCCTTTTGTTTAGGTTTTATAGTGATATTACACGTCACTGGATGGATAGGCTTTGCTTTGTTTGGTTCAGATTTCTTTTTGTTGACTCCGTTGAACTTACTCTTATCAACTTTTATTATTCTTTATCATCAAAAAAGCTGGACCAATAGTTTAAAGTTGAAATTGTTTATTGTTGCTTTACTAGGGTTTTTAGTGGAGGTTGCAGGAGTAAACACTGGAACTATTTTCGGAGTATATGCCTATGATCAAGCTTTAGGTTTCAAAATCTGGGGCACTCCTCCCATGATTGGCGTTAATTGGATGTTACTTACCTACGTAGGAACCATTTCTTTAAAAAAATGGTTTACCAACTCTTGGCTAGTTGCTATCTCTACGGCATTAATTTTAGTAGCGTTAGACTTAGTGATTGAACCTGTGGCTATTGCTAACGGTTTTTGGCATTGGGACCAACCTGACATTCCATTACAGAATTTTATTGCGTGGGGAGCTTGTGCATTTTTCTTTTCAATACTATTACAAACTCCTAAAGAACCATTGGAAAATCCGTTAGCTCTTTGGTTTTTGCTGATACAGTTAGTATTTTTTGGAGTGATGAATGGGTTTGTTTAAGTAATAAAAACTAAATAGTTTTTTCGAGTTATTACCTCAAAACTTGCCTCTGGATAGGCTTTGGCAAAGGCCACAGGTACTTTTGATTTTTTATCTTCATTCCATTTGAATTCAAATCCAGAAATAGATTCTGCTTCTGTTTCCAACCAATCTAATTCTTGTTGATCATAGGTTCTCCAAAAATAGTTTTGTTTAAACATTTTATGATAGTGTTGCTTTTTTACTCTTTCAGAAACCAAATAATTCTCCCATAATTGCCCAATATCTGTACGATTTTGTAGCATATTAAAGTCATTCAAAATTGCATTCCTGACTCCATTATCATAAAAATACCATCGGCTGGTTTTGGTAATTTCCTTTCTTAAATTTCTGGAAAATCCTTCCACCTTAAAAACCACAAAAACTTTAGAAAGCAAATCTAAGTATCGCTCTACCGTGTTTTTTGACATTTGAAGTTGTTTTCCTAGTTCTTGTAATGAAACTTCCTTACCAATTTGAAAAGCAACTAAGCGTAATAAGTAATAAATTTTATCTGAATTTTTAATTCCATCAAACATTAAAATATCTTTCAATAAATAGGAATTAATTATTTCTTTTAAATAATCCTTTTTTTCATACCAAGAATCATAGTGAGTCAACTCTGGATAACCACCATAGATCAATCGAAGTTCTAGATGTTCAGTGGTTTCTTTAAAGTTTTCTTGAGCAGAAAACTCCATTTGGGCCAAAGGAAATATATATAATGTATGTTTTCTACCCACCAAAGGTTCACCTAATTTGTTAGCCAAATCAAACATTGACGAGCCCGTAACCAACACCCTAATTCCTTCTATCGTATCTACAATGACTTTTAAAATCAATCCTATTTCTGGTATGTTTTGAGCTTCATCAATCACTAACACATCGATACCCTGTAATAATATGGAATAATTGGATACCGTTCTTTCCTCTAACAAGCGAGCGTCATTTAAATCTTCTCCATTTAATTGTAGGGGCTTCAGGTTGGTGTTTCTTAAGTATTTTTTTATCAATTGGGTTTTACCCACACGTCTTGCACCCAATAAAATCAAAACTTTATTGGGTCGTAATTTGTTTTCTAAGTCCGATAAAACAGTTCTTTGAAAGTAAGTCATGACTCTTTGAATAGTGAAAAATTCAAGTCAAAGATATAAAAAATATTAATTGTGTCAATAAACTGACGTAATTTAGCTAAATTCAGTCATTTTGTTGACGTAATTTACAAATTATAAACTCTTGTATAAAAATTACAATCAATCCTGAACAATAAAATCTTTTGGATCCGCTTTTTGAAATTCGGGTTGAATATTTACATGATTGATATTGAATTTCTCATAGAGAACCTCTTCAATTTGATGAAGTAAATCATTAAAATCGCTCATTTTTATATCTTCAGAACAATCCAAATGTGCCTCAAGATGTAGTTCTTCTTCATTCAAATGCCACACATGAATATGGTGTAATTTCCCAACTCCGGGGATTTTATGTATTTCTCTCACAATATCTTTAATATCAATACCGTCAGGGGTAAATAACATTAACATCTTGGTTGATTTCCAGAATAAATCATATCCAACAACAATTAAATAAATTGCAATTGCCAATGTCAGTACACTGTCTACCCAGTATATGCTATAAAACTTCATTAATAATCCACCTGTGAGTACTGCCACAGAAGCCATCATATCAGTAAACAAATGCAAGTAGGCTGATTTCATATTGAGATTATGAGAAGCATCTTTTCGAAGCAACAATACCGAAAATCCGTTTACTAAAATACCCAATAAAGCTAACCAAATCACCAATATTGAATCTATAGGTTCTGGATTAAAAAGTTTAAGTACCGCATGATAAATTAAAATAAAAGCAACAATAATTAAAGTGGAAGCATTAATAAAAGCCGCCAAAATTTCCGCTCTCTTAAATCCAAAAGTTTGCGATACAGAAGCTTTTCTTCGGGAAAGTTTATGAGCTACTAAACTAAAAATTAGCGAAAGGACGTCTGAAAAATTGTGAAGTGCATCCGAAATTAATGCTAAACTTCCTGAAAGAAGTCCTCCCACCAACTGAGCAATAGAAATTATTACATTCAGAAATATAGAAAGAATAAGGTTTCTTCCCGTGACGTTGTGTTTATGGATTCTTGGATTGGCAGACATGTATACAATTAACTACAACGAATTTTATCTACTCTGTTTTGATGTCTTCCTCCTTCAAAAGAAGTATTTAAGAAAGTATCCACCATTTCAACAGCTTGTGGAATAGCTGTAAAACGTGCTGGAATACTAATAATATTTGCGTCATTGTGTTGTCTGGCTAAAGAAGCTATTTCTTTATTCCAACACAAAGCAGCTCTAACACCTTGATGTTTATTAACCGTCATGGAAATTCCGTTACCGCTTCCGCAAATAACAATACCTAAATCTGCTCGACCTGAAGTTACATCTTCTGCCACCGGATGTCCAAAGTCTGGATAATCAACACTATCTGTAGTATCTGTTCCGTGATTGATGAGTTGATGTCCTTGTTTTTCTAAAAAAGTAATTATGGCTTTTTTATACTCTGGTCCGGCGTGGTCATTTCCAATGGAGATTGTCATATCGTTGTGTGGTTATTTTTATCTTTACAAAAATAATTAAATACTTTAGAGAATCTTGGATTTATAGAAAAGCTATGAAATTTAATGCTTCTGTTGAACGTTTTGAAAATAGTACATTGTTTTGGGAACAGCATCTTGTTATTCCAGACGATATTTTTTTAAGGTTACTGAAGGAAACCAAAGATAAAAGGGTGATATGTACTTTAAATAAAGAAGTCTCTTTTCACTGTGCAATGTTACCAAAAACAACATTCCATTATATTTTACTAAATAAAGAAACATGTAAAAAACTCAATATTCATTTGAATGACGATGTGGAAGTTGAATTAATTCCTGATACTTCAAAATATGGTATGACCATTTCTGAAGAATTTCAAGAAGTTCTTTTTAGTGATCCTATTGGAAGTACATTATTTCATCAACTCACACCCGGAAAACAAAGAACATTGATTCATGTAATTAACAAATACAAAAGTGCTCAATTAAAAATTGAAAAATCTTTTGTGATTTTGGAACATCTAAAAAATTCTGGTGGACAACTTGATTTTAAAGGCTTAAACGAAGACTTTAAAAATTATAAAAACAAATTTAAATTTTGAAAAACGAATTTGATTATATCATTATTGGTTCTGGTTTATCAGGACTCATCACCGCGTTCAGAATGTCACATGACAATTGGTTTGATAATAAATCAATATTAATTATTGAAAAAAACGCTACTAAAAATAATGATCGAACTTGGTGTTTTTGGGAACCTTCTGGAGGTGAATTTGACGCTATCATTCACAAAAAATGGAGAAAAGCATTTATAAGCAATAAATACCATCAGGCAGTTCATTCACTCGAACCCTTTGAATACAAAATGATTCGCTCAAAAGAATTTTATGATTTCACAAAAAATCAAATCAGTACAAAAACAAATTTTACATTCATTACAGATGAAATTCAAACTTTAAAAGAACATGAAAAGTATGTTGAAGTAATAGGTAAAAATAAAAATTATACAAGCTCCTTTGTCTTAAATAGTATTTTCAAAAATAATTTTTTAAATAATCAAAAAAAGTATCCTTACTTAAAACAACATTTTATTGGTTGGTTTGTAAAAACAGAGAAAGATATTTTCAATCCAGAGGTCGTTACTTTTATGGATTTCACTGTTCCTCAAAAAGGAAATACCAGATTTATGTATGTGCTTCCTATTTCATCGAATGAAGCATTAGTAGAATACACTTTGTTTTCTGAAAATATATTAGAAAACGAAGAATATGAAAATGCAATTAAGGAATATCTATTTCAATTAGGAGCAGATACGTTTGAAATAACTGAAAAAGAACAAGGAAACATCCCAATGACTTGTTTTTCTTTTCAAAACAGGAACACACCAAGACAAATGTATATTGGAACAGCTGGCGGTTGGACCAAACCCAGCACTGGTTATACATTTTACAACAGTGTAAAAATTAGTAAAACACTCATTTCATTCCTTAAAAAAGAAAAACCACTAAATCAATTTAAAATGAATTCAAGATATTGGTGGTATGATTTAATTCTTCTGGAAGTGTTACATCAAAAGAACGAATTAGGGGGAAAGCTTTTTGGATTAATGTTTCAAAAAAGAAATATTAAGGAAATTTTTAACTTCCTTAATGAAGAACAAACTTTCGTTCAAGATTTTAAAATCATTAAATCTATGCCAAAAGTGATTTTTACAAAAGCCTTTATAACCTCCATAAAAAAGTTATTATTTAATTGATTATCAATGTTTTATTATATAATTAAAACACCTATAAAATGGATTGTTAATAGTATTTTACAATTAATTGATATTGAGGTAATTCTAAATTAACATACCTTGTTCATAAAAAAAGATGGAATTGTAAAGATTTTTGAAATTGCTATCTCTTTTTTTATAATCAAAAATTAGATTGAATAATACAAGAGAATGTTTTGAAATTTTATGGATTATTTTTCAACCATTAGTATGGGGTTTATGAACAGTTTTAAAACAAAAAGATTTTAAAAAATACTATTTAAAACAGATATCAACACATGTTAATAAAAAATAAAATTCATTTCAATTTCAAGGTTTTAAATCACTAATATCTTGTTGATATCTTATCAAAAGTAAAATAAAGTATGCGTTTGTTAAAACTTATACTAACTATTAACAAGCTATAATAACCATTAATAAATAAATTTAAATTATCTTTTTTTTATGTTGTTATTAATTAGTGTTGATAACTATTCAATTATCGAATTATAGTAAGTTTACTTTCAAAGTCATCTAAAATTCTTTTTACCCGTTCTAAATCTTCTTGATGCACTTTTAGTTTAATACCTCCATAAGCCAAACTAGCAAATGGATCTACAGATACAATAGTTTCATTTTCAAAAAAATGTACGATGTCTTCATGAAGTAAAATGGATTTTAATACGGCTATATCACTTGGAAGATTAAACACTGCAACGGTTATAAAGTCTTTCATTTTTCTTTTTTAATAAAGATACAAAGTTATTTTTTCAGTAATTGTAATATTAGTTTATTTAATTTTCACTAGATATTCGTACTTTTCAGCATAATTTGAAAATTGAATATGAGCAAGAAGCCTAGAAATAAAAAAAGTAAAAACAAAGATTTCACCCACCAGATATATAAAATCCTCTCTAAGGATCCTAAGAAGACTTTTAACTATAAACAAGTTGCGGCCGCTTTGGAGCTCAATGATACCAAGAGTAGAAATGAAATTATTCGTGATTTAAAAATTCTAAAAGCAGAAGATAAAATTCACGAAATCGAGCCTGGCATGTATCAAATGATCACAAAGGCTGAGTATTATGAAGGCCATGTGGATATGACTTCTCGTAAAACTGGTTATTTTGTTTGTGATGATTTAGAGGATGATGTCTTTATACCCTTTATCAATCTCAATAAATCCTTAGATGGTGATAAAGTGAAAGCTTATATCTATAACCGTCGAAGCTCTCGACGTCCAGAAGCGGAAGTATTGGAAGTATTGGAGCGAAAAAAAACAGAATTTGTGGGAGTTATTGACATTCAAAAGAATTTTGCTTTTGTCACTACTGCCAATGCGAAAATGTATACCGATATTTTTATACCAAAAAATAAAATGGGTGAGGCAACCCACGGTGATGTAGTGTTGGTCAAAATGGAAGACTGGCCATTAAAAGCTGATAGTCCCTTTGGAACCGTTTTAAAAGTATTAGGAAAACCTGGTGAGCACAATACTGAAATGCATGCCATACTTTCTGAATATGGATTACCTTATGATTTTCCACCAGAAGTGGAAGTATTTGCTAATACAATTGATACTTCCATCACTGAGGAAGAAATTGTAAAAAGGAGGGACATGCGTAATGTTCTCACTTATACCATCGACCCAAAAGATGCCAAAGATTTTGATGATGCTCTTTCCTTTGAAAAACTAGAGAATGATACTTATGAAATAGGTATTCATATTGCCGATGTATCTCATTATGTGAAAGAAGGAACTATTCTTGAGGAAGAAGCCTATAATAGAGCAACTTCCATTTATCTAGTAGATCGTGTGGTTCCAATGCTTCCAGAGGTTTTGAGTAATGATGCTTGTTCATTGAATCCTCATGAAGATAAATTTACCTTTTCAGCTGTTTTTAAAATCAATGATAAGGCAGAAATTATAGACCAATGGTTTGGAAGAACCGTTATTCACTCTGATCAACGTTTTGCTTATGAAGAAGCACAACATATAATTGAAACTGAACAAGCCATTATTCCTGCTGAAATTTCTCTAACTGGAAAAGAGTACCACACTCCTCCAGAAATTGTAGAAGCTACTTTAAAATTAAATTATCTTTCTAAAATCTTACGAAAAAAGAGAATGGCCAATGGAGCTATTTCATTTGATAAAGTGGAAGTGAAATTTAATTTAAATGAAAATGCAGAGCCAGTCGGTGTATTTTTTAAAGTATCCAAAGATGCTAATCATTTGATTGAAGAGTTCATGTTATTGGCCAATAGAAAAGTGGCTGAATTTATTGGTAAACAAAAGAAAACGTTTATTTACAGGATTCACGATGAACCCAATGAAGACAAACTTATCAACCTTCAAGGGGTTATTTCTAAATTTGGATATTCCATTAATTTTAAATCAAGACAAGCCATTTCAAAATCGTTGAATGATTTATTGGAGCAGGTGCAAGGTAAAAAAGAGCAAAATCTTGTAGATACACTTGCCATTCGAAGTATGAGTAAAGCTATTTATTCAACAGATAATATTGGTCATTATGGATTGGCTTTTGATTATT
>JBKBOP010000064.1:0-11351 GCA_046293575.1 Flavobacterium sp.
GTGTTGGTTACTAAGAATCGGTAAGCATTCACACTTACTCCCGCTGGAACAGTGGCGAAAGCCGCTCTAACCGTTTGGGTCATAGAGGTCAAAGTACTATTACAATCATTAGGTAATAACTGCGTAGTGATTTGTGGACAACCATCGGTTTCGTCTAAATTACAATCCTGTTGGATGCCGTCATAACAAATCACGGGTGCTCCAGGGAAAATCGTGGCATCGTTGTCGTTGCAGTCAACTTCAGAGTAAATGGCAGGACTTAAACCTGGTATGATAGGTAAAACTTCTCCATAACATACAGTTTGTACAATTGTACTAGGAGTTGGTGAATAACCATCGCCATCTACATCTGCATAAAAATCTGCGTTTCTCCAAACAGTAGGATCAAAATCATTACAATCTACTCCTAATGAAGTTGGATTGTAAAAAGAATCAACAGTTTCTCCATAACAAATTGTATAAAGGATACCATCAAAACTATAGCCATCCTCATCAAAATCTATATAAAAATCACCTGTTTGCCATACCGTTGGGTCATTATCATCACAATCAGTGTTGTTAGTAACATATCCTTCAGGTGCTGTTTCAGCAAGTATCGGAGCATTTATATCTCCAAAACCATCACCATCAGCATCTGCATAGAAAGTGAACAAGTCATTACTGAAATAGATATTATCTACAAACAATCTAAATGGTGTTGCATAATTCTGCTCAATTTTTAACCCATAAACATCATTCAAAGGTCCAGGATATGCTGTTAAAGGAACTCTCAATGTATTCCAACCTGCTGCAAGTGGTCCAGTATTGAAAAGTCTATCATTAGGTGCTAACAAAACTAAAAATAAATTAGGTCTGGGTGCATCCAAATAAATATCAATATTTAAATGGCTCATACCCGTTCCCACAAGATTCAAACGTCTTTCACCTGCAATAGCAGGAGGGCCCACTTCGCCAATATCAATCAATCCCATAAATCCAAGACCATCTATTCGTAAAGCAGTATTGTCACCGTTGGGCACTTCTGTTAAAACTCTACCACCCCCTGTAGACCAGAATGCTTGTCCTAAATTATAATTAGGAACTGTTGCATAGATAGACTCATCACCTGTGTAAAGTGAAATAACTCTATCTGCGTCTCTTACTGGAGGAATTGGTGAAGGACCAGGTTCAGGGAACGTAACCACAAAAGAGGCGGTTGCAAGTCCAGGTCCAAATTCACCTGGAACTGCAGCTTGATTTGCAGTGATAGTTGCGGTACCTCCACCTATAATGGTCACCACATCGCCATCAATACTTGCAATCCCTGCAGGACTAGCAGTATATGACCATGCACCAGAACTGTTAGAAGTGGGTGGTGTTAAGGTAAATGGAGCATCTCCTAGCACTTTGGTTGGCACTGTAAACGCACCAAGTGTTGGTGGAGCATCGGTTTGAGGTCTGTAAAAATAAATATTTGCAATATAAATAGTTCTCGAAGGAGCAGTAGCCCCTACGGGATTTTCAAATCTAAAAAGATTGATGTTGTTTAAATCTATTGCACCTCCGGTAGGACTAGACGTAAAATCAGATAAAGGGATATCTAAACTTGTCCATCCATTTACAGGTGTATTAATGGTTAATCTTTTAGAGCCTCCTGGAGAACCTAAGAAAAACCACATGGGTGTTAGGTTCACCGAAAAAACATCCACATGTACGTGGGTCATTTGAGAGACATTAGTACCTGCAAAGGCAATTTGTCCGTTGGTAAAACCTGTAAATAATCGCGTTGGATCACCGGAAATAGAAATTTGAGAATTAGTTGAACCACCCCAAGTTGGTGACGATGATGGAGTATAAGCATTACTGTAAAAAGAAATCACATCAAATGCATTTCTAGCTGGTGGCGTTGGTGCTGCTGGAGGTGTAACCGTAAGAGTTGCAGTAGTGCTGCCCTCAGAAAATTCACCAGGAACAGCTTCTTGTGTCGCTGTAATAATTGAAGTTCCAATACCTACTACGGTAACCGTTGAACCACTTACAGTAGCCACAGCAGGATTACTACTGGTGTAACTAAATGCTCCTGAACTATTTGAAGTAGGTGCCGTTAACTCAAATGGATCAGCTCCAAGAGCTTGTGAAGGCACTGAAAAGCCTGTTATAGTAGGCGATGGACTAGCTCCGGCTTCTCTCCAAAAGTAGAAGTTATCAATGATTAAAACTTGATTAGTCCCAAAATTATCATACTTTATCTCACGAATGATAGACAAATCTAACCCTGGAAAGGTGGTGGCATTGACATCTATGTTAAAAGTATTCCAGACGTTGGGTGTAATTGGTAATGTAACCGAACGCTCTACACCACCACCATCAGTTTTGATTAAAAATAATCTAAGAGAGGTGATTGTTGGAGAATAAATGTTAACATGTAACTTATTGATATCTGTAACATTAATATTAGACCCTAGTCTAGTTCCTTGATATGCCCCTGAGTTTTGGTACCTTAATGCTTCATCGCCATCAAAAGAAGGAGTTGAAAAATTATTTGGATGATTACTTGCCTGACCCCAGTTAGGGTTAAAATTAGTTCCTGGTACATCATCATAAGCTCCTGCAAAAACAGAAATCACATCAGAGGCTAATCTTGCTGGCTGGGTTGGTGCAGCACCAAGGGTTACCGCTAGAGTAGCTGTGATACTTCCTTCAGAAAACTCACCTGGAACAGCTGCTTGAGTGGCCGTAATAACAGTTGAACCTGTACCGATTACTGTAACCGTGCTTCCGCTTACCGTTGCAACAGCACTGTTACTACTAGTGTAACTAAAAGCTCCTGAACTGTTAGACGTTGGTGCCGTTAATTCAAATACGGCTCCGGTAAGTTGTGCTGGAACTGTGAATGCTGTAATTGTTGGTGCAGGTACAAAAGCACTAGCATCAAACTCATCTGCTCCGATATCAAAGGTACCTGATAATGGTCGTGCATCTCCGTCAATGTCAACCGTTATGCCTACATCAACACCTGCACCAATGGCTAGTGAACCTGGTTGAATATGTAAATCACCCGCAGCTGCATTCACATATAATGGATTCCCCTCTACACCGTTATCTTCATAAGGAGTAGCTGCAACAAAATCTGCCAATGAAGCATAAGTTAAATTAGGGCCAAATCTTGTAACAGCTCTAGCGGCATTAGGGTGGTAATATAAATTATTATCTAAGGTCGTAGGAGGCGTTGAATCACCATACCAAAAAGCAACATGATTCCCATCATTTGAAGAAGTATAAAAAATATTATTTTTCACATTCCAACCCGTCAAATAAGCAACAGATCCATACTGATTAGCAAAAAATGAATTATGGTAGAGGTTACAATTTATTGTACCCGTATTATCAGAACGAAATGTATGTGCAAAGTTAGATACCATATTATTGAATATGGAATGTCCATTACTAGCACCATTTGTGATGAAAATACCATAATCCGTTGCACCAACGTTATCTCCATTTATCTTATTATTGGAAATAGTTGCAAAATTTGAGCCACCTTCAACTCGAATACCTTTATTATTGCCGGTAATATTTAAATTATTGAATGTACAATTGGTACTAATTCCGGCCACAAGAATTGCGTTTTCTTCATTACCTCCCGTGATAGTCATATCTTGAAAAGTCATGAAGTCAGCACCACCCATTGAAATCAGACTGCCTCCAGATAATGATGATGTTAAACTGGTTAAGCCTGTTCCCGCACCTTTAATTGTAATAACATTTCCAGCAGTTCCATCTTCAGTGTCAGAAAAAACAATTCTGCCCGAATAAGTTCCTGAATCGACATGTATTGTTGCACCAGGGGCGATAGTACGGTCAGTAAACAAATCCGTTATACTCTTATACGGAAGACTTGTGCTTCCTGTAGCAGTTCCTATATCTTGTCCAACAGCAGAACACCATATATCACCAGCAAGGGAATTATCATTAATATAAACATTACCAGTTATCGGAGGTAAAACTACAGTTGGATCCGAAATATTATCTACATAAAAAGTTCTTGCTGGCTTAGGAACAACTGTTGGAGTAAAAAACTGTGTTCTACCAACTTCCCAATAGGGATGAATTACAAAACCTGAGTAAGTACCAGACGGATTTGCCGATTGACCATCAAGTGCTGTATTGAATGTAAATGAGAGTGTCTGCCATGTGCCATCTCCATTGTGTGTAACAGGGGCTGCAGCTGTAGGTCCTCCCGTAGTAACTTTAACCAAAAATGTCATTGGCTCAAAAGCAAGTACATCTATTGTTAATGTTTTATTAACCGTTAAATTTACCGAAGGGGATAAGTTTAGATTAATGCCTTGCCAAGGTTCCCCGGCAGGATTTGTAACAATTTTGAGAACTTGAGAGGTATTAGACCCAGTGCCTGTCTCAATTACTGGAGCAGGAAATCCTCCAAATGTGCCTCCGAGACTTCCAGCTGATTCAAATCCCTGTAAAAGGGTTTGTGAATATCCCAATGAAAAGACAAATAGGATAATAAAAAATAAAGTTTTTTTCATGTTTATAAAATTTAGTAACATTCAAATTTAACTTTATATTACGTTGTATTATTTTTTGCTACTGTACAAAAACTATACAGTTATAAAAAACGTTTTAGTATTTTATAATTTGTTTGTTTCAACAGTATTTAAGGCATTTACAATATTTTTATTTATCACGGTTCTACCATTTTATGACTTCTCTTTTTTATGTATGTTGTGGTAATGTAGAGTTTTTTATAATGTTAGTCTTTTGATATTTGATATTATTTAAACAAAAAATTGAATTTTATTTACAAAATGGAGTGTTTTTAATAGTTTTTGATTTTTATTTCTTTTGTAAAATATTAGTCTTACTATTATTAATACTACATTTTTTATCTATTTTTTTTGTAAATAACTCAATAATCAAGTTGTGATTACAGCGACAATTCCACAACTTCAATGATAATTTTAAAAAAAACTATATTTGCCACCATTAAAATCAACTACAATGTGTGAACATCACAAACATATGCAACTTGCCATCGAGCAATCATTACATGGAATTCTACATAACGAAGGAGGCCCATTTGGAGCTGTGGTCATGATAGGAGATGAAATTGTAGGTCGAGGAAATAACAAAGTTACTTCTACTAACGATCCCACCGCTCATGCTGAAGTCATGGCCATTAGAGATGCGTGTAAAAACCTTGATACATTTCAACTGAATGGATGTATTTTATATACCTCTTGCGAACCCTGTCCCATGTGTTTGGGTGCCATTTATTGGGCTCGTCCAGATAAGGTGTTTTATGCCAACACAAGAGAAGATGCTGCAGCTATTGGTTTTGACGATGATTTTATCTATAACGAAATCAATGTGCCCATGGAAGATCGAAAAATTCCTTTTGAGCAAATTGCACGAGATGAAGCTTTAAAAGTCTTTGAAACTTGGCAAAAAAAATTAGATAAAACAGCATATTAACATTTGATTTTTTTGAGTTTATTACCTTTGGTTAAAAAGTACCATGAGGGAGTTATATGTTTTCTTTTTATTGCTTACAACATTCAGTTGCATTTCTCAAATGGATGTCCGAATTTATGAGATGATTAAAGGCGTTTCTGCAGAACGTATTGAAAAGGACATTCGCACTTTAACAAATTTTGGAACCCGCAATACTTTTAGCGATACTGTTTCCAACACAAGAGGTATTGGTGCTGCTCGACGCTGGATAAAGTCGGAGTTTGAGTTAATATCTAAAGACTGCAAGAACTGTCTTGATGTTTTTTATCAAAAGGATTATGTAACTACTAACGAAGGGGAACGCGTCCCCAAAGACACTTGGATTGTCAATGTAGCTGCGATTCAACGAGGTAAAAAATATCCAAATCGGTTTATTATCATGTCGGGGGATATCGACTCTAGAAACTCAGACCCAGTCGATGCAGTTGGAGACGCTCCAGGAGCCAACGACAATGCCTCAGGAATGGCCGGAACAATTGAAGCTGCTAGAGTATTATCTAAATACAGTTTTGATAATAGTATTATTTACCTTGGTTTGTCTGGTGAAGAGCAAGGTCTTTTTGGTGGAAAAGGGTTTGCTAATTATGCCAAAGAACGCGGTTGGGAAATCATTGGCGTCTTTAATAATGACATGATTGGGAATATTGAAGGTGTCGATGGAGTTATTGATAATCGCACCTTTAGGATTTTTTCTGAACCTACCCCTCCCACTGAAACCGATCGCGAACGAACCATGAGACGTTTTTATGGTGGAGAAGTAGATGGAGTCTCTAGACAATTGGCTCGTTATGTCCACAAACAGACCGTTACCTATATGCCAGAGATGAATCCTATGTTAGTGTATCGATTAGATCGCTTTGGCAGAGGCGGTCACCACCGACCGTTTAATGATTTGGGGTATGCAGGCATTAGAATTATGGAGGCTCATGAAAATTATAATCGTCAACACCAAGATTTACGTACTGAAAATGGGATTGCTTATGGCGATGTTATTGATGGAGTTAATTTTGACTATGCCGCTAAACTAACGGCTGTAAATATTGTTAGTTTGGCAAGTTTAGCTTGGTCGCCTCCTGCCCCACAAAACGTTTTGATTGGCGGGATTGTTGAAGCCAATACCAAATTACGATGGACTCCTACTGATGATGCTGATGTGGATGGATATAAAGTATATTGGAGGTCCACTACGTCGCCCCAGTGGGAATTCAGTCGATTTGTTGGAAAGACAGATGTATGTGAATTGGAAGGTATTGTTATTGATAACTTTTATTTTGGTGTAGCCGCTGTTCACAAAAATGGTCATGAAAGCGTGGTCGTTTTTCCTTCTGATATTATTCGAACGACTTTTAGAAGAAATTAATTTCTGATGATGGCATCATAAATAACCTGTTGGATATTTTCTCTCACATTATTTTTGGAGAGTGCATTAGGTGCATTGCCGTCAGGAAATGTTCGATTGGATAAAAAGATATATACGATTTCTTCCTCTGGATCAGCCCATGCCATGGTCCCTGTGAATCCAGTATGTCCGAAGCTAGTCATCGAAGCACAACCACAGGTGGGTCCAGATGTACCTAATTGAGGTTTGTCAAACCCCATCCCTCTTCGGTTGCCTTCATTACAAAAATAACACGTATTGAAATCTTCAAAAGTCTTTTCAGAGAAGTATCGTTGGCCTCCATATTGACCCTTTTGTAGATACAACTGCATAATCTTGGCCATATCTAAAGCGTTTGAAAAAATGCCAGCGTGTCCTCCTACTCCACCTTCCATAGCGGCAGTCATATCATGAACATATCCTTGCAAGGTTTGGTAACGGTAATAATTATCTTGTTCGGAAGGAGCAATTTTACTCATATCCATTTTTTGCAAAGGATTGTAAGTGGTTTTGTAAGCCCCTAACGATTGATAAAAGTTCTTTTGTACATATTCGTCTAAACCTACACCGGTAGATTCTTCGATGTATTTTTTAAGAAGAATGAATGTAAAATCACTGTATTTGTATTCCTTTTTTGGTAAAAGTTTACTCTCAGCAATTCGCTTGATAATTGTATCGGCATAATCGGTTCTTAAGAAAAGATTTTCAGAAATTTGAAGAGAAAACTCAGGACTATATGCTTTACGATAGTATTTTTCATTAGGTTTTTTAGTTTCATCCAAAGTGGCTTTGTAAAAGGGAATCCAAGCTTGTAATCGTGCATAATGCGACAAGAACTCTTTGAAATTGATTTTTTCTTTGTCGGTTCCTTTAAAAACAGGGAGCATTTCGCCCAATTTCGTATTCATACTTATCTTTCCTTGATCATACAATTGCATCACTGCTGGTAATGTTGCTGTAATTTTGGTCAAAGACGCTACATCGTAAATGGTGTTAATATCTACTGGCATTCGGGGTTCATAAGTATGATTTCCAAAGGCTTTATGATAAATTACTTTACCCTTTTTAGCAACTAAAATTTGCATACCTGGAGTCATTTTCTTCTGAATGGCATCCATGGCGAAATGATCAATTCTTGAAAGTTTAAGTGAACTCATCCCAACAGTTTCTGGAAGTGCAAAACCTAGTCTTTGAATGCTTTTTGTCTTTAGTCCATAGTCAAATGGAAAATAGTCCCCAATAGAAACAGGTAGCTTACCCCTAATCTCATTAGCACCGAAAATGGCTTGAGCAGCGGCTTTATGTGATAAAGGATGGTTTTGATAAGAAAGCAAAACAGCCTCCATATTTTCAAATGTGGTGATGGGTAACAAGCTATAGGGTTTAGCAAAAACGGAAACTATTACTTTATTCTTCCTAGCAATTTCATACAGCCAAACCAATTCTTTTTCTTTGAAATCATGGTTTTTCCAAGCTCCATCAGCTTTATGATAGCCTACTATCACAGTTGTAAAGCTTTTTAGCTTTTCATTTAAATCTACAAGATTAGAATCTTTAACTTCTGTGATTTCAGCATAGTCTTGAAGCGATTCTAAAAAAAGAGTATGGTCATCATCTCCTAATTTTACAAAAGCAATTTTTTGTTTGTCGAGTTCTTTTATGGGAAGTAACTCCGATTTATTTTTCAATAAGGTTTGAGCCTCTTCAAACAGCTTTAAGTTTAAAGCATCAAATTCTGGAACGTTCAAATCTCTAATTAAGTTGAGTTCGTCAATAGGTTGAAATTGATGTAATCCCGCTTTGAATTTATAAGCAAGTATTTTTTTGACGGATTCTTCAAGTCTTTTTTGAGAAACCTTTCCATTCTCAAGTGCTTCTTTAATTTTAGTGACAGCTAAGGGTACATTCTCAGGAAACAATAAAACATCATTTCCTGCTATAAAGGCTTCCAAATCAATGTCACCGGGTGATTTAAAATTACTAGCACCTTTCATGTTTAAGGCATCCGTAAAAATTAACCCTTCAAAATTAAGCTCTTTTTTTAGGATATTAGTAACGATATTATACGATATAGAAGAAGGATAATTGGAACGATTTTCGAGAGCCGGAACATTCAGGTGTGCCACCATGACACTTGCCAGGCCTCTTTTGATAAGTTTTTTGTAGGGATATAGTTCAACCTCTTGAATTCTCTTTTCATCAAAGCTAACAGTTGGTAAGGTGTAGTGAGAATCTTTATCAGTATCCCCATGCCCCGGAAAGTGTTTACCGGTTGCCAAAACACCATTTGCTTGAAGCCCTTTCATTAAAGCGGATGCTTTTTCCGTGACATTCTCTTTGTCCTCGCCAAAGGAACGATTCCCTATAATTGGATTTTTGGGATTGGTATTGATATCGAGAACAGGTGCAAAATTGAAATGTATTCCCAATCGTTTGGATTGTTGTGCCATTTGTTTTCCCAACTCTTCAATGAGTTTTAGGTCTTGTACTGCACCAAGAGTCATGTTCCACGGATAGCGGTAGGTGGAATCGAGTCGCATACTCAAACCCCATTCTGCATCGATGCCAATAAATAAAGGCGTTTTGGCTTTTGTTTGAAAACGATTGGTCAATTTGGCTTGTCTCACAGGACCTCCTTGAAAAAAAATTAACCCTCCAATGTGTTGTTCTTCAATTAGTTTATCAAGAGAAATTGCATGTGCTTCATTTTTATTGGAATAAGCCGCTACCATAAATAGTTGACCAATTTTTTGCTCGGTAGTCATTTGTGTGTAAACACTATCCACCCATTTTCTCTCTTGATTACTACTTGGAAAGAAATCAACCTTTTCTTTCACTACTTCTGGGATAGTAGCCTTTTTAACTTCTGGGATAATTATTTCATTTTCAATTTCAGGAATTGATTTCAATACAGATTTGGGTTGGTTAAAAGCCAACACTAGGGTAATCCCCAAAAGAAAAAAAACTAAAATCCTGAATTTCATGAATAACGATTAAAAAAATCGGCTGTGCCAACTGTCTTTAGCAGGTACTTCCCAAAAATCCTGCCACTCTCCTTTGGAGTTAACGAGGTTGTTGAATACAATCGTATTTTCATTGACTGCTTTTTCTTTGGCCATTTTTTTAAAATCTGCTAAAGACTTGTGAGCTAGGAATTCACCTGTTTTATAAGTCACATTCATCTTGTCTAATAAATCTACCCCATATTTTTGTTCGAGTTGCTGAATAAAAGCCACTGAACTGTCTATGGAACATCCTGTGGGTGGATGAGCTTCGGAGTTTACGGCAATGACAATAAAACGATCATAAGGAATCTCAAATCCCGCTTCGAGTAATTGCCCGTGAGCCACCCATTGTTCGAGGAAAACTGAAAGCTCCTCTTTTATGGAAATTACTTCTGTCTCAGAAAATTTTCTATTAGAAGGGTAAATCCAAATTCTGGAATCATCTGGTAAGGTATCGAAGGGGACGTTCATTTTTGTATAAAGTATATTGTATAACGTATATTGACTGTATTAAATATTTGAAAAGAAAAAGCAAAATGGATTGAATTTCTAAAATTATTTATGAATACTCACCAAACAACCAATCAAAAGATTCTAAAATTCTAATTTCTGACTTCTAACTTCTAACTTCTACCTTCTAATTTCAAATATCCTGAGCATTCGCGATGAGTTCGGCAACGTCCATAACCTTGATGTGTTCTTCTTTTTCTTTGTTTTTGACACCATCGGTCATCATGGTATTGCAAAACGGACAACCAGCGGCAATAATATCCGGTTGGGTTTCAAGGGCATCTTCGGTTCGTTCGATATTGATGTCTTTATTGCCCGGCTCTGGTTCTTTAAACATTTGTGCACCTCCTGCTCCACAACATAAGCCGTTGGCTCTAGAACGTTTCATTTCCACTAATTCTGCATCCAATTTTTCAATGAGTTCTCGTGGAGCTTCATAAATATTGTTGGCTCTACCAAGGTAACAGGGGTCATGGAATGTAATGCGTTTACCTTTGAATTGTCCGCCTTGCACTTTTAACCTGCCGTCTTCTATTAACGATTTTAGGAATTGAGTATGGTGCATCACTTCATAAGTCCCACCCAATTCAGGGTATTCATTCTTAATAGTATTAAAACAATGCGGACAAGCAGTAACTATCTTTTTTACTTCATAACCATTCAACACCTGAATGTTCATCATGGCTTGCATTTGAAATAAAAACTCATTGCCAGCACGTTTGGCAGGGTCGCCAGTGCAGCTTTCTTCGGTACCCAATACAGCAAAAGGAACCTTTGCTTGATTGAGAATTTTCACAAAGGCTTTGGTAATTCTCTTGGCACGGTCATCAAAACTTCCTGCACAGCCCACCCAAAACAACACTTCTGGTTGCTCTCCTTTGGCCAGCATTTCTGCCATAGTTGGCACGTTTAGCACTTCAGACATAATATTTTTGTTTTAAGAA
>JBKBOP010000065.1:0-11097 GCA_046293575.1 Flavobacterium sp.
ATTATCTACCTACTTCCGCTTTTTGTTGGAATATTGTTGGCATGTTCGTC
Source organism: Flavobacterium sp. (assembly GCA_046293575.1). Taxonomy (GTDB): domain Bacteria; phylum Bacteroidota; class Bacteroidia; order Flavobacteriales; family Flavobacteriaceae; genus Flavobacterium. The sequence goes on from JBKBOP010000065.1 coordinate 51, forward strand.
TCGAAAAACAGGAGAAACGGCTGTAAAAACTGCCCCCGATGCAAGTCCGTACCTCCAACTGATTACTCCGGAAAATCTGAGCAAACACCTCTATATTGTGGCTTCCGATGAAATGGAAGGTCGAAACACCGGAGAACCGGGAGTCAAAAAAGCGGGTTTATACCTTATTGAACAATACAAAGCCATGGGTGTTTCTCACCCCAAAGAAGCTGAAAATTTTTACCAACCCATACCTGCCAGCTTCTTCAAAAGAGCTTTTAGTCCAAAGTTGGAAGACTGTGAAAACATCTGGGCCTTTATTGAAGGTACCGATAAAAAAGAAGAGATCATTGTGATGTCTGCCCATTATGACCATGTAGGCATGAAAAACGGAGAAGTGTATAACGGAGCTGATGATGATGGTTCGGGTACTGTAGCCCTTGTAGAAATGGCTCGTGCCTTTCAGCAAGCCAAAAAGGATGGGAAAGGTCCGCGACGTTCCATTTTATTCTTGCATGTGACCGGTGAAGAACACGGTCTGCACGGTTCGCGTTTTTATAGTGAAAATCCTTTGTTTCCCATTGCCAATACCATTGCCAACGTCAACATTGACATGATTGGAAGAAGAGGTTATGGCAAGGAAGACAACGACAACTATATATATGTGATTGGTTCTGACCGTTTGAGTACCGATTTGCATCGTATATCTGAAGAAGCTAACCAAAAGTATGTGGGCCTCGAACTGGATTATAAGTACAACGACCTCAACGATCCCAACCGTTTTTATTATCGTTCTGACCATTACAATTTTGCAAAAAAAGGTATTCCGGCACTTTTTTACTTTAATGGAGTGCACGACGACTATCACAAGCCCACCGATACGCCTGATAAAATTGATTATCCGCAGATGGCCAAACGGGCTCGATTGGCTTTTGCAGTGGCTTGGGAACTGGCACATACGCCCGAGCGGCCTGTGGTTGATAAAGATGGAAAATAAAACAAACAAAAAATGCCTCGATCCCTCGAGGCATTTAGGGTGAAAGACGGGTCTCGAACCCGCGACCTTCGGAACCACAATCCGACGCTCTAACCAACTGAGCTACAATCACCATTTATTTTGCGAGTGCAAATATACGCCAAGTCTTTGATATCGCAAATAATTTTTACGTTTTATTAAATCAAATCCGTTAAGCAATTGACTGCCACATATCTTTCTGTAGTAAATCCTTCTGCAAAATCGACTCCAATGATTCTCCCAAAGTCTTGAGCCCTGTATTGAATGCTATCCAGGAAGTTTTTGGTAGCAATAGGCGTGACTGGTTCATCTGATCCGGCTTTAAAAAATTGAGAGTCATAGGCCAGCACGGCTTCCATTTTTGTATCCATAAATCCTGTGATATCCACCACTACATCTGGGGTTAAGTTCCTCCATTGGATGTAGTGATACACTATTTTGGGTCGCCAAGCTTCCTGCTGTATTCCATCTACAAAAGTTTCCACTCGTTGCAAGCCTGAGAGAAAACTAGCATCAGAAACCAGCTTACTCCCTTTGGCGTGATCAATATGTCGGTCGTCCACAGCATTACAAAGCACGATATCCGGACGGTATTGTCTGATTTTTTGAATCACTTTTAATTGGTGTTCTTCATCGTTAACAAAAAAACCGTCTCGCATGTTTAGATTTTCACGAATAGAAATACCCAATATGTCAGCCGCCTTCGCTGCTTCACGGTCTCTGACTTCAGCATTACCACGGGTACCAAGTTCGCCACGGGTTAAATCAATGATGCCCACTTTTTTTCCGTGAGCTATTTCTTTGGCAAGGGTTCCTGCACAACCCAATTCAACATCATCGGGATGGGAACCAAAAGCGAGTATATCTAATTGTAGTGTATTCAAACTATTCCATTTTAATGGTAAATGTACTTAATTTTGAAGGATGCGTCGCATGACAGTCGATTTTTGAACGGTTTCAAGGTATTCTGCTTCAGGGTCGCTGTCTGCGGTGATGCCACACCCCACATAGATAGTGGCTCGGTCTTCGAGGAGTTGCATGCATCTAAGATTAACGTAAAGACGAGATTCAGCTTCCCTATTCGCAACATATTCACCTAAATAGCCCGTATAAAAACGGCGGTCATACCCTTCGTGTTTGATGATAAAATCCTGAGCGGCTTCCAAAGGCAATCCGCATACTGCCGGGGTGGGATGCAAATCCTCAATCAAAGAGGAAAGTTGAGCAGTGTTTTTGAGCACTCCTCTTAACTCAGTTTTAAGATGAAATAAAGGTCCTGCTTGGTGGTTTTGAAGATCTCCAACATGCACTTCCACACAGTGCTTTTGCAGTTGCGATTCAATATAGCGGGTCACCAACCCTTGTTCTTGATATTCCTTTTCAGTCCAATCTAGGGTCTCAAGTGTTCGATGGCTTCTTGTTCCCGCCAAAGAAACCGTTTGGATGTTTCCAGCTTGGTGCTTTAGTAAAAGCTCGGGGCTAGCACCGGTCCAAACTCCGGTATTAGGATGGTAAAAATAATAGCAAAAAGCATTGTTGTACAATGATTTAAGCAACCTAAGCAACACTAAAGGTTTAGGCTTACTAAAAGGCACATCCATCTTTCTAGAAAGAACCACTTTTTGCATTTTTTCCTTTTTAATTGCATCAATGGCCAAGGTTACAGCTTCCATGAATTGCCTTTTGGATTCGATGGATTCAGTAAGGTGTTCCTCAGGCGTTATCTCAATCGATGCAGCCACAAAAGGAACTTCGAAAACTTCACTTCTATCAAAAGGGAGCATCCATGAAATTGAGCCATCAAAAGCATGAAATACAAAACCAGAAGTGGCGTCCCTATCAGTACACTGCACTTCATCTTCCTGAAAAACCACCTTCAACACCTCACTCCCCGGAGGCGAATACAGCACAAAGGGTCGTTTCAACTTTAATTGTTGTTCGATATGTTCCTCTACACTCATTAGGAGGGTTGTTTTTTGGGAAGTATCATATTGGTAAGTTTACACAAGCATACCAAATTATCCTGTTCATCGGTGATTCTAATTTCCCATAGATGAATACTTCTTCCTTGATGTATGATCGTCGCCATGGCAAAAACAGTGCCCTCTCGTTTGGCTTTCAAATGGTTGGCCGATATTTCAATTCCTCTCACCTCCTGCTCCTCTGGATTCACAAACATGATGGAGGCTGCACTGCCCACACTTTCTGCTAAAGCCACTGAGGCACCACCATGCAACAATCCCATGGGTTGATGCACTCTAGAGTTAACCGGCATCATGGCTTTTAAAAAAGTAGGACCCGCATCGATATATTCTATTTCGAGGGTTTCCATCAGGCTGTTCCTACTCCACTCATTGAAGTGTTGGAGTACTTTTTCTTTTTCGAACATAAAGACTTTTTTGCAAAAATAAGACTTTCGGGAGGAATAGTTGGAACTCTTAAGTAATTGAATGTATTTTAAAACTTAAGTAATTTCAACGTAATAATTTCTATTTTTGTGTTATGCTTACACGAGATGATATTTTAAATCGTTTACGAGAACAAAAACCGTTATTAAAAGATAAATTTTATGTAACGGAAATTGGTCTTTTTGGTTCTTTTGCTCGAAATGAAGCTCATAAAAATAGTGATATTGATTTGTTGGTCAGTATAGATGCTCCTCTTGATATTTATAAAAAAAACAAAGAATCTCTTCATCAATACCTAAAAAAAATATTCGGTAAAAATGTGGATATTGCAAATCCTTATTCCTTAAAACCTCATTATAAGGAACGTATTTTAAAGCAAACTATTTATGCTTAATGAAAACGACAAAGCTAATTTAGAAGAGATTAACTATGCTGTTTCTCATATAGAATTGTATGTTTCTCCAATCAACTCTATTGAAGAATTACTCCAAAATCACTTGGTTTATGATGCGATTCAAATGAATTTTATCATCATTGGTGAAGCCTCAAAACGAATTAGTCAAGAGTTAAAAAAAAAATATCCTGAAATTGACTGGAAAGGAATAGTTAGTTATAGAAATTTTGTAGTACATGAGTATTTTGGGGTTGATGTAAAAATTTTATGGAGTGCAATCATATATGAACTTCCAAAGTTAAAATCTACTGTTAAACAAATTTTGAAAAGTAATGCAACAAAGAACTCTTGAGTATAAGTAAATAGATTTCCTTATCTGATAGTTTATGAGATAGAACAGCAAGATATTATTGTTTATGCTGTTTTTAATACATGGAGAAATCCAACAAAAAAGCCAAGAAAAAAATAAAGGGATGGCAATCAAGAGGTCTCTCTCCAGGATGCAATCGTGAGGTAGTGGGGGGCTATTGATTATGAAGGAGGTAAAAGTGTTTTAAATGATATAGCTTTTTTTAGGTATTTTGGTTAATTAATTATAAGTGTCCACACGATGCCCCCGAATGCTCGGGGGTGCGGTAGCTTGGGGTTACACATAAGTATACACTTACATTTAATTTAATCATTTTTTTTCATTTTTTACTTCAAGTTTTCATTTTAGCAACTATCACTTTCGTATAAATTTAACATATTATTTTAAAGTGTAGAACTTCAAATTAGCTTTGTTATTATTGAGATGAATCAATTTTTTTTCAAAATAAAAATGGCAGTTTTTTCAAAAAACGTTCATTTTAATACCTAAAAAAGGAGCTAATAAGTACTAAAAAATGAAAATTAAAAATAGGTATTTCTCTATATTTATTTTAAAAAAAGCACTTTAATCGATTAAAACAATACATTTACCGAGTTATGTGACTAAACTCATAACTACAACCCCAATCTAAATTATGAATAAATTATTACTCTTAATAACTACGGTTATTACACTACACTTTGCTGTAAAATTAAATGCCCAAGCTCCCGTGCTTGGAACATCTTCAACTTTTGCACTTTTCTCTACCAATGGAGCTGTGAGCAACACCGGACTTTCCCATCTCACAGGAAATGTTGGAACCAATAATGGCCCAAATAACAATTTTGGAAATGTAGATGGTGTCATGCACAATGCAAATGGAACAACTGCAGCAGCAGCAACAGATCTTACCCTAGCGTATAATCAATTAAATGCTGCCGTACCCAACTTCTTTCCTGCTCCGCTGTTAGGAAATGGAGAAACACTTAATGAAGGCACTTATTTTATCAATCAAAGTGCCACTCTAAATAATACGCTAACACTTGATGGACAAGGAAATGAAAACGCTCTATTTATTTTTCAAGTACAAGGTTCCTTTTCCTCTGGTGCTGGTGCACAGGTTGAGTTAATAAATGGAGCTTTAGCTTGTAATGTTTTCTGGAAAATAGAAGGTTTAGTAGATCTTGCTACCAACACAAGCATAAAAGGAACAATCATTGCAAACAATGCTGCCATTATATTAAATAGCGGCGTATCATTAGAAGGCCGTGCACTCTCCACCACAGGTGCAGTAACTGTTTCAGGTGTCACAGTAACGATGCCCTTGGGGTGTGGAACTCCACAATTAACCGGCCCTATTGCTCCACCACTTAATTCTGTGGTGTGTTACACCGTTTTTTCAGGTAATGGAGAAGTAACAAATACCGGTATTTCTTTTGTAACTGGTGACATTGGAACCAATGTGGGTCTCACAACTGGTTTTCAAACCGAAAATGTAATAGGAACAATTCATCCAAATCCCAATGTTTCAACAGCACAATGTGCCGCCGATTTGAATAATGTGTATAGCTACCTCAACACGCTTCCTGTAGATATTGAATTGCTTTTTCCTGCCGCTTTTGGTCATGATCTTGTCTTAACACCGCATACCTATTTGATGAATGCTGCAACAGTATTTACTGGCAAAGTGATTTTAAACGGTCAAGACAATCCCGATGCTGTTTTTGTAATCAAAATTAATGGTGCATTATCAACATCAACCTATGCCAATGTTGAATTAATTAATGGAACACAAGCCAAAAACGTATTCTGGAAAATTGATGGAGCCACTAGTTTAAATGATTATGCCGATTTTAAAGGAACCGTTATCGGAAATAATGGAGCTGTCATTCTCAATTTAGGCGTACAAATTGAAGGACGTGTTTTAAGCACTAGCGGTGGAATCACAACATTTGGAATTAATGCCGTTATGACCCCCGGATGTGAAACAATGAGTACTCCTTCAAACACAATCTCAAACGCGGTAGCTCAATTCTATCCAAATCCTTTTACTGATTCAATCAATGTTTCATTAAATGATTTCAATGTAGAAGCTATTGAACTAAAAATTTATAATAGCTTAGGTGCATTGGTGCTCAAAACTGCCTTGACCCAAAAAGACACCCACCTACCCACCAAACTTTCTTCTGGAATTTATTACTATCAAATACAAGGAAAAGATGGATTAGTTCAGTCTGGAAAATTAATTGCAAAATAAATACCACCAAAAGCTATTAACAAAATCTGTCAAATGCAAACTGTACCAATAGATTAGACAGGAATATGGTTTATTTTAATTCAAGTGAGTTCGATATTTAATCGGGCTCACTTTTTTTTTGAGTTGATTCTGTGAATGGTTTATAAAATTAAAATCAATAAAATCAATACTATTAAAACTCATCCCCCGCTGCCCGAAGAGTTCCTTTCATCATGTGCTCTGTGCTCTGCAATGATCTCCTGACCTCGCAGCAACCATAAAAATCCCGGTTATTGTAAAAGAATTATATAAAGGCATATTCGATTTACTTCTATGGAGTATATTTGAAGTTATTACAATAGAAATGTAAATTAAATTATCTTTGCTAAGATGAATAAAAATCTTTATATCATTGCAGGCTGTAATGGGGCTGGAAAAACAACCGCTTCTTTTACTATATTACCCTTTATATTAGACTGTAAAGAATTTGTAAATGCTGATGAAATTGCAAAAGGGTTGTCTCCATTTCAACCTGAAAAAGTTTCTTTTGAATCTGGAAGGATTATGCTTCATAGGATTAATGAGCTTTTAGAAATGAATCAGAACTTTGCTTTTGAAACTACATTGGCTACCAAAAGTTATAAACATAAAGTTTTATCAGCTCAAGCTAAAGGATATAATGTCACACTTCTCTTTTTTTGGTTACAACATGTTGATTTAGCTATTGAAAGAGTTAAGACTAGAGTACAAGAAGGTGGGCATCATATTGAAAGTGAAGTTATTAAACGTAGATATATAAATGGAATAAGAAATTTATTTGATATTTACCTCCCCATTGTAGATGAAGCCATGATTTTTGATAATTCAGGAGGTAAACCAATATTGATTGCTGAAAAGGTTTTGGAATCTGATATAGACATTCTAAACCCTATTAAATTTGATAAACTTAAAAAATATTACAATGAAAGCATTTAAAAGAACATCCACTCAAAACAAGATCCTAGAAGGTATGGACAAGGTGTATGAGAAATTAATCGAATTCAAGAGAAAAATGAATAGCGAGCTTGTTATCATGCAAGATGATAAAATAGTTAGAATTAAACCCTAAATAAATCAATGTGTTACATTACAGGCCCTTATATGTGAGGGCTTTTTTTATTTATTTCTATTCAGCTTTCCTAAATCTTCTTTCAATGATGAGTAGTTTGTCGTACAATCTCCTGTCCGTCTGTGTCAAATTCAAAAACCTTGTTAAACCCATTCTCCGCAACTGCACGATTTTATCTTGTGGTAATTTACAATGCAATAGTTCTCTTTTGATTGACGGATACCAATAATTTTATTGACCTACAAGAAAATTCAATCGCTTTATTTGATTTTCAGTTGACTCAATCGAAAGTACAACTAATTTAAATCATTAAAATCAAGCTCTTTTAAATACACTACATCATCCAAAAAGCACCTACAAAATAATAAATCTGTAAATCTGCGGTTATCTACACATAAAATTAATACTTACATTTACCAAAAATACCCATTCGATGCGTCACTACTTGATTCTGTGTTTTGTAATTGCTGCCTTGTCTTTGACTTCTTGCCGGAAAGATTTTGATTTCCAGCCCAGTAATGTAACCCTTGAATTCTCCAGAGATACCGTCTATCTTGATACGGTGTTCACCAATATCGGTTCGAGTACATATACCTTAAAAGTGTACAATCGAAGTAACCGAGACATCAGTATTCCCACTATCAAGTTGGGCAAAGGGATGGATTCTCGATATCGAATTATGGTTGATGGTATGGTTGGAGACAACAACCGCATTTTTAGAGATGTGGAACTCTTGGCCAAAGACAGTATGTATATTTTTATTGAAACCACCGCCAACATCGCCGATGCCCATCCCGATGATTTTCTTTATACCGACGATATCGAATTTTATAACGTAAATGCCACCCCACAAAAGGTAGCCTTAGTTACTTTAATTCAAGATGCCTATTTCCTGTATCCCCAAAGGTTTGACAACGGGACGTTTGAAACCCTACCTATTGGTGACCAAGAGATTTATGGGTTTATTTTAGATGAAAACGACCCCATCAACGGAAATGAATACATTTGGGGCAGCACCAAACCCTATGTAATCTATGGCTATGCCGCCGTACCCGCCAACAAAACCTTGACGGTCTTACCAGGAGCCCGCATCCATTTTCATGCAGAATCAGGTTTAATTATTGGGAATGAAGGAAGTTTAAAAGTCTTGGGCGATGACCCTATCGACCCAGCTAATCCTTTGGCTCAACAGGTGCTTTTCCAAGGAGACAGACTCGAACCACTCTATGAAAACGTCCCCGGACAATGGGGCACCATTTGGTTTACCTTGGGAAGTAAAAACAATGAACTTCGAAATTGTATCATAAAAAATGCAACGGTGGGCATGTTCGTTACCGGAAACAGTGGTTTACAACAACCTTTGGCAGATATTCAACTAAGAAATGTGCAGATTTATAACAGTTCTGCCAACGGGATTTTAGCTAGAAATGGATATATCACTGGGGAAAATGTAGTCATCAATCGGGCTGGACAATTTTGTTTTGCAGGTACTTATGGAGGGTCTTATGCATTTGTGCATTCCACCTTCAACAACCATTGGCCGAATTCGCGTCAAGCTTCTGTCTTCTTAGACAACTTTATTCAAGGAGCACAACCCGAATCACAACCCATGTTCAAAGCTGATTTTCACAATTGCATTATTTACGGTTCTAATCAATTACAAATGGTCATCGATAATCGCGGTTCCGAACCTCTTAATTACTATTTCAACCATTGTTTGATTCGCTTCAACAACGTGAATAATCAGTTTACCAATAATCCACTGTATGATTTTGCATCTGATTCGGAACGATACAACCAAATCTATTTGGCGACCAATAGTGTCCAATTCAATCCTAAGTTTTTATCCATCAGCAACAATAAATTATTCATTGATGAACAATCTCCCGCTGTAGGATTGGGAGACAGCAATTATTTTATTGGGCGGGATGTATTAAACCGAATTCGCACCTCACCACCTGATTTAGGAGCGTATCAAAATCATCCCTTTCCGGAATAAGTTTCCACCTAAAAATATTTTACAGTTGCCTTTTTTGGAGTAATTTTGCAGCACAACACTAACTACTAATCTCATCATTCATGATTCACTTTTTCGGAAACGAAAGTGCTGTTGTTTTTGCCATTCAAACGCAAAACGAGCTTTCGGCTGAGGATCTTACTAAATTAAACTGGTTGCTTAATGCTCAACGTCTTACCGACGATAAACACCTCCCTAAATCCGTACTTACGGATTTTTTTGTTGGTCCACGTGCCACGATGGTAACGCCTTGGAGTACCAATGCAGTGGAAATTACCCAAAATATGGGCATCAAAGGAATCATTCGCATAGAGGAATGTATCAAAGTAGCTGAAGGTTTTACAGACTTCGACCCCATGCTCTATCAAAAATACAATGGTTTGCATCAAGAGGTGTTTACCATTCAGCACGAACCTGAAGCCATACAAGAAATTGAGGATATTGCCGCTTATAACCAGCAAGAAGGTTTAGCCTTAAGTGAAGAGGAAGTCAACTACCTGAACACCCTTGCCATCAAACTCAAACGCAATCTCACCGATTCTGAAGTTTTCGGATTTTCTCAGGTGAATTCTGAGCACTGTCGCCATAAAATATTTAACGGTACGTTTATCATCGACGGTGAAGAACAGCCCATCTCATTGTTTAAAATGATAAAGGAGACTTCAGCACAATTTCCCAATACCATTGTGTCGGCTTACAAAGACAATGTCGCTTTTGTGGGTGGTCCCAAAGCAGAACAATTCGCTCCTGAAAAAGCGGAGGAGCCCTCCTTCTACCTAAAAAAATACTTTGATTCCGTACTTTCTTTAAAAGCAGAAACCCATAATTTCCCAACCACGGTGGAACCCTTCAATGGAGCAGCCACGGGTTCAGGAGGTGAAATCAGAGACCGCCTCGCAGGAGGAAAAGGTTCACTCCCCTTGGCAGGAACTGCGGTATATATGACCGCTTATTCTCGCTTGGAAGACGACCGCCCCTGGGAAAGCCAAATGGATGAACGCAAATGGTTGTACCAAACCCCGATGGACATCCTCATCAAAGCCTCTAACGGTGCGTCTGATTTTGGCAACAAATTCGGTCAACCGTTAATTGCCGGTTCCGTTTTAACCTTTGAACACCATGAAAATGAGGCTACTGGAGCCAAAGCTCGTCAACTAGGATTTGATAAAGTGATTATGTTGGCCGGTGGGATTGGTTATGGCAAAAGAGAACAAGCTCATAAAGACATTCCCCAACCCGGAGATAAAATTGTAGTCTTAGGTGGCGAAAACTACCGTATTGGTATGGGAGGAGCAGCCGTTTCTTCAGCCGATACCGGTGCCATGGGCTCAGGTATTGAACTCAACGCCATCCAACGTTCGAATCCTGAAATGCAAAAACGTGCAGCCAATGCCATCCGCGGTTTGGTGGAAAGCGAGGAGAACCCCATCGTATCGATTCACGATCACGGTGCGGGTGGACATTTAAACTGCCTCTCTGAATTGGTGGAAGCTACCGGAGGTAAAATTGATTTAGACCGTTTGCCTGTGGGCGACCCTACC
>JBKBOP010000066.1:0-10890 GCA_046293575.1 Flavobacterium sp.
CGCTGTAAAAATTATAGTTATTGTAAGTGAGGCTGTCTGTAATTCGAACGTTTGATTTTGAAGACGGGCTGTCTGTAAACACATTCACCTCGCTAATTTTATGAACTACAAATGGTTTAGATAACAAAGTATCTCCCGAACGATAACTGAAATCACCAATAATCAAATCGACGTTTGGTTTTTTTTGGGTACCAATGGTATCAATATCAAAATTGATGTAGTTCTGTTGAAAATTATATACTCCATTATTTCGAAAATAGCTGGTTAATCGGCTTCTTTCTTGATCAAATTTAGAAGAATTAAACTGCTCACCCTTTTTTACAAATGATTGATTTGAAGTAATATTGTATAAAGAATCAAGACTAGGAGAATTTATATTGACTGTGATTGAGTCTAAAACGTAGGGGTCTCCGGTTTCAATGGAATAGATAATTGCACCTCTTTTTATACCAACGGAGTCTATGCTATTCTTGGTTTTTACATCAAAAAAGCCATTATTAAAAAAGTAGGTTTTTAATCTTAATTCACTTCGCTTAGCTCGAGATTCATCAATTATAACAGGTTCATCCCCCATTTTTTTTAAAAGTTCGTGTTTTCCTTTGTACCAAAAAGATTCTCCAAGTCGGTGTACTTGTTTTTCTGAAATCAATGCTTTCCAAAAATTAAATTTCCTTGGGTTATTAATTATTTTTTCTTGAAAGATGGAATCAGGATTTGGCTGAGCTAAATTAAAAATGTGTAAGCTAAATGGAATTGTTAGTACTTTACTGTTGGGTTGTTGCTGGATTAAATTGTTTAGTTCCTCTCGTTTATCTTCATTTTCGTTAACAATTACAGTGTTCCTTATCAATAACTGTTTATCTTCAGGCACCCTTTTTACAGCGTCGCAACCTGAGAGTATAGTGATGATTAATATAATTAATGATATTTTTGTGAAGTGTATCTTCAAGGTAATTGTCAAATTTGAATCAAAAGTACATCATTTCAATGGTTAGCAAAAACCAAATAAAATTTATTACAAGTTTACAGCAGAAAAAGCACCGAATTGAGTCTGGTTTTTTTATTGCCGAAGGGAATAAAATTATTTTTGAATTCATTGATTCGGGATACTCCGTTGAATCTATTTTCAGTGTTTCTGAAATTGGATTTAGTAAGCGAGATGTTCCCTTAACTATAGTTTCTCAAAGTGATTTAAAAAAAATGAGTGCTTTAGTGACGCCCAATGAGTCTGTGGGTGTTTTCCAAATTCCTATTTCTGCTGTTTTGAAGGACAAAGGATTCATTGTAGCTTTAGATTCCATTCGAGATCCAGGGAATCTAGGAACAATTATTAGGCTTTGTGACTGGTTTGGGGTAACGCAATTGGTTTGTTCCAAAGATACTGTTGATGTGTATAACCCAAAAGTCATTCAAGCTACCATGGGCTCTTTGGCAAGAGTCAACATTTTTTATCAAGATTTAGAGGTGTGGATGTCAAAGACAAAGTTGCCCGTTTTAGGTGCCTTTATGGATGGATGTAATGTGTATGCATCACAACTTCCGCAGGAAGCTATTTTGGTAATGGGCAATGAAGCTAATGGTATCTCTTCTGATTTAGAGCAATTAATTAAAACGAAAATATCTATTCCGCGTTTTGGTGAGGTTCAAAAAACAGAAAGTTTAAATGTCGCCACGGCTACAGCCATTTTGCTTAGTGAATTCAGAAGAAACTCTTAGTGGAATGTGAAGTTTAAGAAAACAGCTCTGGTTTTCATCGATTGAATGTTTCCCGTCCAAGGACTATTAACATCATTGTCTCTAATGAGTTCATCATTTAAACTGAACACACCTCTTATAGAAGGTGAGAATTTGAAATATTCAAAATAAAGGTCAATACCAAAACCAAATTCATAGTTATTGGTCCATTTAATCATTCTAAATCGGTTATTGAGATTGTCATCTTCTGCATCTGCATTGGATGATAAATTCAAAGATGTTGATACACCTCCAACGAGATAAGGTTTTATGTTTCCAGTTCGTTTTGCAGAAAATTTTACCAAAAGTGGAAAGTGAATATACGTTGATTTAACCTCTCTCAACGCCTCAAATTGGTCAATAACATCAGGGAATCTCAAATTTCTTTGCGTGTAATAAAGCCCAGGTTCAAATCTTAAATCAATATGATTCGATATCCTTAAGTTTCCAACCAGACCTACATTAAATCCAGTTGTGCCATTAGACTCTACATCTTCGGTAACCCCAAGATAATCCCATTTGAAATCATAGAAATTAAATCCCAGAAAATACCCCCAATGAACTCGTTGCATGTCAAAGTTTTCTAAATTAATCATGGGATCTTTCGCAAACATACTTTTAAACTGAGAAAAGCTTTGCAAAGACAATAGAATAAGTATGATTAAAATGAGCTGTTTCTTCATATTATTTTGATGCACTGTAAATGGTTGCCACGCCAAAAGTTTGTGGAAGGGCTTTCAAGTCTATAAACCCAATTTTTTTCAAAATATTGTTCAACGCTTCACCATATGGAAAATGATTAGCAGATTCAGACAAATAAGCATAAGCAGATTTGTCTCTTGAGAACATTTTTCCAATTGTAGGCATGATGTATCGGGTATACACATGGTAACCTTGTTTAAATGGAAATTTTTTGGGCACAGAAGTCTCAAGTATTACAAATACTCCCCCTGGCTTGAGCACCCTCAATATTTCGGCTAAACCTTTTTCTAAATTTTCAAAATTGCGGATTCCAAAAGCAACCGTTATGGCATCAAAGCTGTTGTCGTCAAAAGGCATATTTTCAGAATCACCCAAAACCATATCTATTGTATGGTCCAGCGATTTTTTTGATATTTTTTTTCTTCCCACATCCAACATTCCAGCTGAAATATCAAGACCAATTATTTTATTAGGTTGTAATGATGCCATCATGATGGCAAGATCTCCAGTACCTGTAGCGATATCTAAAATATTTTTAGGTTGCTTCTCTGAAACAATTTTAATCACTTTTTTTCTCCATTTAATATCACTTCCAAAAGAGATGACCCTATTCAGATTGTCATAGTTGCCCGATATGTTATCAAACATTTGAGCAACTTGCTCTTTTTTGCCTAACTGAGAATCTTTATAGGGTGTTATTTTTTGAGTCATAAAAGTATTTTCAGCAAAGATAATGGAATCTTTAAAAGGTACAACCCAACATTGTTTAATTAAAAATCAAATTACATAAACAAAAACTCATGGTTTTCCTTAGTGTAAAATCACCATTTATGGGTATTGTTTTGCGGCTTTAATTACTTCAAATTTGCAAAGTAATCAAATCAAATTATGATATTAAGAAGAATTAAATCTGAAATCAAGTGGATGTTACTTTCATTAGTCATCACATTTGTACTCTTAATTATCTTCGTAGGTATCTCATATTCGCCTTCCGTTAGTTTCATGACCAACACGTTCTTAGGGTTAAATTTGTTTTTGGAAATTTTAGTTTTTTTTGCCTTTAGTATCTTTGTGGTATTTGGTATTAAAGGATTTTTTGAGATGTATTCTCAAAAATTCGCTAACACCATCATCTTTGCCTCAGGCATTGTTTTGGTAGTAGCAATCTTTATCATGAGTTATCAAATTTTGATTCTCGGATAGTATTTTTCAACATGATTTGTTGATTACAGCATCCCGATTTTATCGGGATGTTTTTTTATATACGTTTCGTAAGTAAAGTCAAAAGCATGTTTTTCATCTGCGGGATGGAATTCTTTTTCAATGCACTCCCAAATGGTGCTATTTATTTCTGGAAAGAAAGTATCTGCATTAAAGGAATGATGCACACGGGTGAGTTCAATTTTATCTGCAAGTGAAATGGATTGTTTATAGATTTCACCTCCACCTATAATAAAGACTGTCGTTTCATTTTCACATGCTTTAAAAGCTGTTTCAAGACTTTCAACAATTATACACCCTTCTGCTTTGAATTTTTTGTTTCTGGAAATAATTACATGCGTTCTGTTGGGAAGAGGAGCCGGGAAGCTTTCAAAAGTTTTTCTCCCCATAATAATAAAATGACCTGTTGTCATTTTTTTAAATCTTTTAAAATCATCTGGTAAATGCCAAACCAATTGGTTGTCCTTTCCTAGTTCGTTCTTTTCTCCAGCTGCGGCTATAATTATTCTCATGGGTTTTCTACTTCTCCTTCGAGTGTGTTTTTAAATAATGGATGCTCTTTTTTAAGTTTTGTTTCCAATTGTTCAATCCTTTTTTCTTGAAGGGAAATCAATCGGTCAATTTGATCTCTTTCCCAATTTTTATTCATAAATCGGTTTGTGATATATACTTTAATGAAATGAAGTATAAAAAGAAAAAACCATACGGTTACCGCCCAAAGGTACCAGCCTTCAAAAGGTTTAACATCATATAATTTATCAATCAAAAATAAAAATAGACTACCGGTTAGAAACAGTATAAAATGGAAATACAATCTTTTCTTCTGTTTGATTCTATTTCGGGCGTATTCGTATTTTTCGTGTTGTTCCTGTTCCATAAGATGAAATCCTTTAAATTTCGATTTTAAAAGTATAATAATTTGAAAAATAAAAAAAATCTAAATGAATTAAATGTATTAAGAAATCGTTTTCACGTTGCAAACAATTAATTTAAAGCTCTAAAAATTAAAGATTTAATTTTTTTATTCCCACAAATTTAAGATAATCGCAAAAATCATTCTAACTATTTGATATCCACCAATATATTGTTTTATTTGCAAAGTCAAATTTAAACTTTATAACAATGGCAATTAAGAAACAATTTATAAAATCGAAACCAGTATGTAAAGTTACATTTTCGATTGAAGCAAAAGAAGCTACAACAGCTTCTGTAGTTGGTGATTTTAATGGATGGGACCCCGAAGTAGGTGCTTTAGGAAAATTAAAAAATGGTACTTTTAAAGGCACTTTCGAATTACCTGCCTCTACGGCTTATGAATTCAGATATATTGTAGATGGTCAATTTATCAATGATGAAGAGGCTGATGCTTACAAATGGAACGATTTTGCTTCTGCAGAAAATTCAGTAGTAGAAGTTTAGTTTGTTGGTTAATATTTATTGAAACCGCTTCTTTTTGAAGCGGTTTTTTTTATTTGTACAAATTTCTTTTTAAGCTAGTTTAGATTTTTATATAGCCACCACTCCTTTAATATGTGGATGAGGGTCGTAACCCACCAAAGTAAAATGCTCAAACGTAAAACTGAATATATCCTTCACTTCTGAATTGATTTTCATTTCCGGTAATGGTCTGCAATCTCGTGTAAGTTGTAATTTGACTTGTTCAATATGGTTGTTATAAATGTGAACATCTCCAAAGGTGTGCACAAAATCACCGGCTTCCATATCGCAAACCTGAGCTACCATTAGTGTAAATAAAGCGTATGAAGCAATATTAAAAGGGACACCCAAAAATACGTCGGCACTACGTTGGTAGAGTTGGCATGACAGTCGGGGTTTGCTCTGGTCATTCTTGGGCGGACTCACAAAAAATTGGAAAAAAGCATGGCAAGGAGGGAGGGCTGCTTTTCCGTTGGCTACATTTTCTGAAAATGAAATGGAAGTATCTGGTAACACCGAAGGATTCCAAGCGGAAACTATCATTCTTCTGCTGTTGGGATTGGTTTTTAAGGTGTGAATAAGTTCTTTGATTTGATCAATACCTTCACTGTTCCAGTTTCTCCATTGATGCCCATACACAGGTCCCAAATCACCGTTTTCATCTGCCCATTCATCCCAGATTTTCACTCCATTTTCCTTGAGATAAGCAATATTGGTTTCTCCTTTAATAAACCAGAGTAATTCATGTATAATCGATTTCAAATGTAACTTTTTGGTCGTAACCAAAGGAAACCCCTCAGATAAATCAAAACGCATTTGATACCCAAAAACACTAATAGTTCCAGTGCCAGTACGGTCACCTTTTTGTGATCCGTTTTCTAAAATGTGTTTTAATAAATCTTGGTATTGTTTCATTAATATAATTTTTATCCTATTATCATTCCAGCAATAGTAGCAGATAGTAAAGAGGCTAAACTTCCTCCAATCACGGCCTTCAATCCAAATTCAGACAAGGTCTTTCGCTGTCCCGGTGCCAATGAACCAATGCCTCCAATTTGAATACCGATTGAAGCAAAATTGGCAAATCCACAAAGCATATAGGTGGCCATAATCACCGATTTATTATAAGTAAAGTGAACGGCACTACTCATGTCTTTTAATTCTGCTAATTGCACATAGCCCACAAATTCAGAGGCGGCCAATTTGATTCCTAATAACTGTCCCATGAGCATCATGTCTTCTTTTGCAACACCAATCAACCACATCAAAGGAGAAAACACCAATCCAAGAATTGTTTCTAATGAAAACTGATTGTATGGAGTGTAATCTGTTATTATAGAATTTAGCCCTGTCCAATAGCCCACTTTTCCCAATCCATAATTTATCATAGCAATAAATGCTATAAACACCAAAAGCATTGCTGCTACGTTGGCTGCAAGTCGTAAGCCTTCAGAGGTTCCTGTGGCAATTGCATCTAAAATATTAGAACCAATTTTTTCTTTTGAAACTTCTACATTGGTGTCAATTTCCTCTGTTTGAGGATATAAAATTTTGGAAATGATAATAGCACCGGGAGCAGCCATGACCGAAGCTGCCAATAAATGCTTGGCAAACTCTAAACGCATTACGGGGTCTTTACCGCCTAAAAACTCGATATAAGCTGCTAAAACACCACCTGCCACTGTGGCCATACCGCCCACCATCACTAAAAGAATTTCAGACCGAGTCATTTTTTCTAAATAGGCCTTAATCATCAAAGGAGCTTCCGTTTGCCCTAAGAAAATATTCCCAGCCACTGAAAGACTTTCAGCACCTGAAATTCCCAACAATCGAGTGAGTAATTTTGCAAGCCCCTTAACTACAATTTGAATAACCCCCAAATAAAATAATAATGACGTTAAAGCTGAGAAAAATATAATGGTGGGAAGTACTTGAAATAAAAATATAAAGCCAAAACTTTCCACATTCATCATGCCTCCTAGTAAGAACTCACTTCCTGCCTTGGTAAAATCCAAAACCTTTACAAAAATATTACCAACAAATTCAAAACCAGCTTTTACAAAGGAAACTTTTAGAACTCCTATGGCTAAAATAAGTTGAGCACTTAAACCAATGACCACCATTTTCCATTGAATTTTTCTTCTATTGGAACTAAAAAGAAAAGCAATAAGCAACAAACAAAACATACCCAACACACCTCTGATGAGGCTTTGCGAGCTAAATCCCTGGTTGTCAATTAAGCCCTCTTGATCAGTTGTTTCAGTAGCTTTATTAGATGCAAAAAATGAATAGGCTTTATTTCGGTCCTTAATGGTGAGCGTGGAATCTGATTTGGTTTCAATGACAAATCTTTTGGTGGGGGCATCTGAACCGTTTTCAAATAGAAATAGATAATTATCTTGAATGAGATAATCCCCTTTTTGAAAAAGACTGTCGTTGATGATTTGTAGTTGATAACTTCCTTGGTTTAGTTCAAGAAAGTCTTCGGAAGAAGTGTTTAGTTGCCATTTTTTTTCAATTTCCTGTGCATGCATGTTGAAAAAGCCCAACATTATAGCTACAATCAACACTAATTTTTTTGGCATCATGGAATGAAAATGTAAAATTTAAAATAGAATTAAGATTCTTTTTTAGAGATTTCATCTCTGATTTTGGCTGCTTTTTCGTAATCCTCATCCAAGACTGCTTCATTAAGTAATTCATAAAGTTCTTGAACACTTTTTCCAGCATAAACACTGCCTTGAATTCTCTTGTCTTCAATTCCTTCAACATCTGAATCAGAAAGTATGTTTTCATTCTCAGGATTTCCGGTTTCAGATTCACCACCAGCTTTTAAATAAATCCCGGCTTTGTCAAGTATATTTTTATAAGTAAAAATTGGGGCATTAAAACGCAAAGCAAGAGCAATTGCATCTGAAGTTCTAGCATCTATAATTTCCTCTATTTTGTCTCTTTCGCAAATAATACTTGAGTAAAAGACACCGTCTACAAGCTTATGAATAATGACTTGTTTGATCATGATATCAAAACGGTCTGCGAAGTTTTTGAACAAATCATGAGTGAGAGGTCGAGGTGGTTTGATTTCTTTTTCCAAAGCAATAGCAATAGATTGAGCCTCAAAGGCACCAATGACTATTGGTAATTTTCGTTCGCCATCCACTTCATTTAAAATTAAAGCATAGGCCCCGTTTTGGGTTTGACTATAGGAAATTCCTTTTATGGTTAGTTTGACAAGACTCATAAATCAGCAAAAATGCAATTGTATAATTAAAAAAGGGCTATCTAAACAAAGATACAACTATCCTTATTTAGATAGCCCTGTAAGAGGGCACAATTTATAAAAAATTATGTATTCTGAGCTTTAAAAGCTTTTAATTTTTCAGTGAGTTTTGGCACTATTTCAAAGGCGTCTCCCACCACACCATAGTCGGCAACTTTGAAAAAAGGAGCTTCGGGGTCAGAGTTGATTACTACTTTTACTTTAGAAGAATTAATGCCTGCAATATGCTGGATAGCCCCAGAGATACCAATGGCAATATATAAATTGGTGGCAACAGGTTTTCCTGTTTGACCTACGTGTTCGCTGTGAGGCCTCCAGCCCAAGTCAGATACAGGTTTTGAGCAAGCGGTAGCGGCTCCTAAAGTGGCTGCAAGTTCTTCTACTAATCCCCAGTTTTCAGGCCCTTTCAATCCTCGGCCACCAGAAACTACCACTTCAGCATCTGCAATGGTTACTTTTCCAGTCACTTTTTCAACTTTTTCAACTTTTATACCAAAATCAGAATCATTAAAACTAGGTTGAAAAGTCTCAGATGTTAATGATACTGTATCTTCAACTAGACCAAAGGAGTTTTTTGAAAGACCAAGAATTTTGGTTGAAGTGGCTAATTCAGTCACATTAAAAGCCTTATTGGAGAAGGCATTTCTTTTTACTCTAAAAGGTTCATAACTCTCTGGAAGACTCACTACATTAGAGGCATAACCAGCTTGAAGTCCAATAGATACTAACGGAGCCAAATACAAGCTATCTGTTGTCGTTGAAAGTACAATTATTTCTGTACCTTCTTTTTCAGCAGCTTGAACGATCATTTGGCTGTAGGCTTTGGCATTAAAGGTTTTTAATTTCTCATCGGTTACAGTGAGCACTTTGCTTACGCCATAAGTTGCAAGTGAAGAAGTATCATTCACATTACAACACACTGCGGTTACGGTAGTGCCTTTAGCATCGGCGATTTTTTTGGCGTAAGAAGCCAATTCAAAAGCCACTTTCTTAAATTTTCCACCCGAGGTATCAGGATAGGATTCTGCAAATATTAAAACGGACATAGCTATTTTTTTGTTAGATTACTTTTGCTTCGGTGTGTAAAAGGTTAATAAGTTCATCAAGATTGTCAGCAGCAATAAGTTTTACTGCTGATTTTGGGGCAGGTTTTTCAAATTTTACCGCCTGAGTTCTTTGGTCTGCATCGATGGTTTCTTTAACGGAAAGTGGTTTGGTTCGAGCCGTCATAATTCCTCTCATGTTCGGAATTCTCAAGTCTTTTTCTTCAACCAATCCTTTCTGACCACCCACAATTAAAGGTAATGAACAACTCACGGTTTCTTTACCACCATCAATTTCTCGAACTGCGGTAGCATTATTTCCATCAACTTTTAAATCAATACAAGAATTCACAAAGTTGTAGTTTAACAAGGCGGCTACCATACCCGGAACCATTCCTCCGTTATAGTCTAGGGATTCTTTTCCACAAATAACTAAATCATACCCTCCTTCTTTGATTACTTCAGCCAATTGTTGAGCAACAAAAAATCCATCTTTAGGTTGAGCATTTACTCTGATGGCGTCATTGGCTCCAATGGCTAATGCTTTTCTTAGAGTAGGTTCCGTATCAGCTCCACCCACATTCACAACAGTTACAGTGGCTCCCTGTTGTTCCTGAAACCAGATTGCTCTTGTAAGGCCAAATTCATCATTCGGATTAATCACAAACTGCACTCCATTAGTATCAAATTCAGAGTCGTTGTTGGTAAAATTAATTTTGGAAGTGGTATCAGGCACATGACTGATGCAAACTAAAATTTTCATATATTTTGATTATTTTTTTCGGTTACGAAGTTACAAAATTTATTCCGTAAAATTATATGCACGCATAATAAAATTTCAGTATTAAAACGTTTTCGAAGGGTGTTAAAACATGAATGATTAGATTTTATTGGGGTTGGCAAAATTGTCGATGAGGCACAATAACATAATTTTATAAATAGTTCAAATGTCAATTTACCACAAAATAATATGAGAAGTAATATTTAATAATTAATTTTGCCTTCCTTAAACATAATGTACAACTATCTATGAAAACAATCCAGTTCAGAGAAGCTATCTGCGAAGCCATGAGCGAAGAAATGCGTCGTGATGAAAATATATATTTGATGGGCGAAGAAGTAGCCGAATATAATGGTGCTTACAAAGCTTCTAAAGGTATGTTAGATGAATTTGGAGAAAAGAGAGTTATAGATACTCCCATTGCAGAGCTTGGTTTTGCTGGAATTGCAGTGGGTTCTGCTATGAACGGGTTGAGACCTATTGTTGAATTCATGACCTTTAATTTTTCTTTGGTGGGGATTGACCAAATTATCAACAATGCAGCTAAAATGCGTCAAATGACGGCTGGTCAATTCAATATTCCTATCGTTTTTCGTGGGCCAACGGCTTCTGCGGGTCAGTTAGCAGCCACTCATTCACAAGCTTTTGAGAGTTGGTTTGCCAATTGTCCAGGGCTAAAAGTAGTTGTGCCT
>JBKBOP010000067.1:0-10685 GCA_046293575.1 Flavobacterium sp.
AAATGACCCAACAGACAGCCGACCCGAAAGCCAACGCTTCTATATTTTTATTTTTTCTCACCGCACATTTTTTAAAAACAATTTTAACCAGCCGCACAAATGGCACATTTGGTTTTGCCCGACACACAAGCCGACCCTCCGCAAAACCAAAAGAGCCATTTTTTGCCAACGCACAATTATATTCACAATTAAAATCATAAGACAATGGGGAGAATAATTTTAAAAAATGATAATGTTAATCTTGAAACAGGTAGAAAGTCAACCGTAACGACTGGCTTTATTAGTGACAGGGATATTTTAAAGAAACGTTCAAAAAAATACCTTGAATTAATTGCTGGACTTGATGCAAAAAGATTGACTGACACAAAAGGAATGGATGAATTAATGGAAGCAATACAGGAAGAGTTCGGCATAGCCGAACTTGCCAGTTTGCCTTTAGGCATCGTTTCCAAATGTTATCTTGGCAATCCTTATGAAGTTCATACACTTGATTTGAGTGGAAGCCAAATCATCAAACATTATAAAACAAACGAAACAATGGAAGCTGACTTTGAAAAAGCAAGAACTGTTGCCAAGCATAATGCTTATGCGATGGTTGAAGTTTACAAAGACAAAATCATTTTAATTCGTGAGGACGGAACAGCAACAAAATTGTAAATCTATATTTTATTAGATATGGCAAATCAAATAGAATATATTTCTGAAAAAGACTTTTGGGGTAATTGGAAATTTGTCCCCAAAAAACAAGACAGTGGTATTGGATTGTTAATAGTGTTATTAATTGTTTTGGTTATAGTGTGCCTTGCGATAATCACATTACCCTTGTGGATAGCACTTTTAGGGTTTAAAATGGTTAAAACGGTATAAAGTCGTTTTCAAATGGAAAAGTAAATGTTGAGTTAATAGGTGACGATACTATTAAACTAACCATACAGATGTATAATCAAGTTTTCAATTAATAACTAAAAAAACTAAAAACTCTAATAATTTAAATATATGTCAAATCAAATCTCTTACGCTGACCTTTAAGTTATAAATAGTGCTCTAAGGTCAATTAGCTCAGATATGTCTGGAGTATGTTCTGAAGTAAGTACATTAAATTTTAAACAAGACCAATTAGAAAATGAACTTGTAAAACTTGCGGATGCATTTGCAGACTTCGTTGAGGCAGACATCAAACATAAATCGCTACAACTTGCTGAAACTCGTCAAGGTAATTTAAAACAAGACTTGCAAATCAAATTTGGGTATTATGCCGAAGTTAGAAGAATGGCAACTGGTATTCTGCAAGGTGTAGATACAGGTGTAGTAAGCGATGATACTTTAAAGTTTACAACTGAAGAAGTAATGATAAAAGCCCCAGGTTATTGGTTAGCACCTGCTTTGGTAGCTTTAGCAGCTTGGATAAGAAATGATAAGAGCGTAAATGAAAAAGCATTGAATGAAGCATTGAAAAGAGATGATTATAAAACTACTCTTTTCTTTATGTTAGTTATGCGTAGACTTATAAGAAACGATGCAAGTTTGAAATGGCTTGAGCGTTACTTTATGCATCAAAATCCTCAAAATTTAGATAGAGTATTCATAATTATACTTGAAGCTATAACAACAGGTGTTTTCCCTCCTGCTGCAAGACAATTAATGATGTCTAATGTAAAAGGTTGGTTAGACCAATTAACGCAAGGAGATACTTTTATAAACGAACAAAAATCAAAATGGGTAAAGTTCTTTGAAGCTTCAGGTCCTTTATCAGATGGCAAATACCCTATACTTGAACAATTTGCCACTAATTGGGCAAATCTTGAAACATCATTAAAAGAGGCGAAAATTCACGGTATATTAAATATACACTTCAAAGTGATAATATCTTCATCTGCTGATTTTTCAAAAAGTGTTAAAGTACAGTTAGATGAAATTCTTTCATTGTTGGTTACAAATTTTGATGATGAAGAATTGCCATTACAAAAGCAAGTAAGGCTGAACCAACTAATAATCCAAATGGATGGAGATAAAAATGCGGCTCAAGCAATTATGGATGCTGAAAAACACATTTTTGATGAAAAGGTAGATTTCTTACAACTCTTAACAAACGCTTCTTTCAATCCCGAGCTATCAGGTGCAACTAAAGTAACTCAAGCAATTGCAGTTTCTATTAGCCAACCTTGGATTGTTGAGGCACACGACACATTTACTGCACAAAGTAGAAATAGAATTCCTCAGACAATAGAACTTAATGTTGATGGATTTCAAACTACAACCAAAGATGGTAGTGAAGAAAATGAACTGTTAAAAAAGCAAGAAGCTTTTTATCAAAATGTTTTAGATACAGAAATTGGCAAACTTTCGTTTCCGTATGATGGAGTTATCATAGGGGCATTGTTATGTTTGCTTGGGGTATGGGCTTTTAGTCTACACGTAATTGCTGGCCTTTTAGGTCTTGGAGTTGGAGGTGTTTTAATATGGAATAATATTAAAAACTTCAATACTGCAAAAGAAAACATTACAGATAATTTAGCGGAAAGAAAAAGAAAAGCAAAAGAAGTATTGAGAGGCTGTATAGCTGAAACGGTAGATTACAGAAAAGAACATACAAATGAAGATGCAAATGCAGAGGTATTAAGACAATTGCTAAATTCAATTACTCCCGAAGACTTCTCAAGTGTATCAAAAGAAACAGCAAGAAACATTATATAACATTTTAAATTTATGGCGT
The DNA here is from genome assembly GCA_046293575.1 of Flavobacterium sp. Taxonomy (GTDB): domain Bacteria; phylum Bacteroidota; class Bacteroidia; order Flavobacteriales; family Flavobacteriaceae; genus Flavobacterium. Next base: position 2,714 of record JBKBOP010000067.1, read on the forward strand.
TAATTAATTGCAAAAACTGCGGAAAGCAAATATCAAACAAAGCTAATAGTTGTATTCATTGTGGAGTTTCAACTGTGTCCGCTATTAATATTGAAAATAAAGAACAAACACTTTCAATAATATGGGAAGGTCAGTTCTTTTTGTTTGATGTTAAAACAGAAGTTTACATTAATGGTGCATTTCATTCAAAACAGTCTACAAAAAAAGGATTTAACATTGTAATACCGTTAGATAATAACAACATCAAAGTTAAGCTTTCATTATTAGGGCTTAAATCAACGGAATTAAACTTAAATTTATATACAAAGTTTTCTTATGAGATGGAAATATTTTATGATACCATTTGGGGTAAGTACTCTGATAAATATGAATTAAAACAAATTTAAAAAATATAGTATGAAAAATTGTCCAGAATGTAATCAAGAAAATAATGATGGAGTAAACCAATGCAAAAATTGCGGTTTCCCATTTGAAAAATCAACTTCTAAAATTTTATTTGGTAATTCTGAAAAATCTGAAATCCCCAACCACGAACCTAAGATGGAAACTATTGTAAAACCTAATTTATTTCAAGGTAGAACAGAGGCAGAAAAAGGAAATGCAAAATTTCCTGATTGGGATATTGTTCCGCCAAATCAATTTATAAACCCAAGGATTAAACAGCAGTAATGACAGGGCCTACAACATATGCGGAGTGGTCAAATCTGCTTGATGCATTCGGTGATGGCGATGATACAGCATTAGAAAAACTAAGCAAAGGCACTTTTGCCATTGATTCTGGTACTGCTACACGTTTTTATTCAAGAGTTGAAGAAGTTTATAAAAAGCGGAAACAAAATTGGCTTGACAAATTTCAACGTTCATTTCAGTTGCAAAACTTTAAAACAGAGGACGACTTTGAGATTGCTTTAAGAAATGGAAAACAAAATCTTTCACCGTTGAGCAAGTTTGTTGTTTTGAAAGGGATTCCAGATGATTTGCGAAAGACACTAAAGAAAGACCTTGAAGATTTTGTAAATGAAATCAAAAAATCATTAAAGGACAATGTTTCCAAAATATCAAGCGGAAGAGAAAAAATGCTGATATTGTTAAATGCTTTTGGTCTTAATGATATTCTTGTAGAAATTAAAACGGATAAGAATAATAGTAAACAAAATACGAATGAAATAATCCAACCAACGGATAGAAAAATAATATTTTAAAATGGCAAATAAAACAGAATTCAAAACTTCGCTGTTGCGAATGTTCAGAGCAAGAATACCTTTTATATCAATTCGAAGCATTGAAAGAACGAGGGTTTTAGAAGTTGTTCAACAATTGGCGGAAGAAATAAACATACCTATTTATGTTCATAGTTTATCTCACGGAACAATGGATATAAAATCTAGGAAAAGTGTGAATGAAGACCGTTCCGTCGCAGGTGGTTTAGATTACGCTGTTCAGAATATTTCACAAAGGCAGAATTTGACTTTTGTTTTTACAGAAGTAAGTGACATTGAAGATGATAATCTTGTGTCAAGACACATTTATGATTGTGTTGTTCAAGCAATTGAAAGAGGCGGAAGCATTTGTTTAGTTACGACTAAAAGTATTTGGCCTCAATTGCAGCGTTTAGGAATGACCATTACGCTTGATGCACCGAACGAAGAAGAAATGCTAGAAGTGGTTAAAGAATGTGTTACACCTTATAAAGGTTCAATACCGTTTGAATGGGATGAAACAGATTATAAAATGGCTGCTACAATTTTAGCCAATATGACTAAAATTGAAGCGGAAAATGTTTTAGCAACTCAAATGGCTAAAGGTTCATTAACCAAAGACGACATAAAAGAATTGAGTAATGCAAAAGATAAATTATTTAGCGACATATCAGGTTTAGAAAAAGTAAAACTTGACCCTTCTACCCTTTCAGTTGCTGGACTTAGTGGACTTCAAAGTTGGCTTGACAATCAAAAACAATTATTGACAGCAGACTTAAAGGCAAGAAAAATGAGACCGCCAAGAGGCGTTTTATTGGTTGGGGTTCCGGGCTGCGGTAAATCATTATCAGCCAAATTTATTGCTGCAAATTGGAATTTGCCATTGTATCGACTTGACCTTGCTGCAATACAAGGGCAATATTTAGGGCAATCTGAAAACAGATTGAAAGAAGCATTGGCATCGGCTGACAACGCTGCTCCTTGTGTTTTGTGGATTGATGAAATTGAAAAAGGGCTTTCAGGTGCAACTGGCTCAAATGATGGCGGAACTTCTACAAGGATGGTTGGACAATTTTTGTTTTGGCTTCAAGAAAGTATGGCAAAAGTGTTTGTAGTTTCAACAGCAAACGATGTTTCTAAACTGCCACCTGAACTTTTGCGAAGAGGACGTTTTGACGAATTATTCTTTGTGGACTTGCCAGGAGAAGTAGAACGAAAGGACATCATTAACTTATATGTAAAACGTAATTTATTAAATCAACCTTCAATAGATACCTTGAATAAACTCATTGAAATTTCAGACGGCTTTGCAGGTTCCGACCTTGAAGGAGCAGTAAGAGATGTTGCAATTCAAGCAGTCATTCACGGTGACAGCGTAGTTGATGATATACTTTTTGAAAAATGTTTTAGAAACATTGTTCCATTGAGTAAGACTGCTCCCGAAAAAATTGAAGCTATCCGAATTTGGGGACGTGAAAGAGCAGTTCCAGCATCTGGTGTTTGTTGGGATACTTCACCAAACGACAAGATTATTGGAAAACGTTCAATTATTATTTAATGAAATTTCAAATCACATTATTATTTGTAATTGGCTGTTTAATTTCCATTGCTGGAGGTCTCTTGACTTGTAAATATGCTGACTTTTTTCTGGCAAGGCGTGACAATTTTGTGGTGCGTTTGGACTTATAAGTTAAAATATAAGGCAATTACATCATTATATACTAGGAACTGTTTTTAAAGCCTTAATTTTGTTGGACTTTCGATAAAACCCCTAATCATAAATTCATGATGACTTATTTTAAACTCTCGCTGGTTGTGCTTCTTAGTACCGTTGCTTTTTCATGTCAAAACACTACCAAAACGGATGATACAACACATCCAGTGCCCACTCGGAAATATGATAGACCTCAGGATTTCACGTATTCGATTTGGTCTTTAAAAAACGACTCTGTTCGAAAAAGCTTTAAAGCTAAGTTTTCAAGCAGTGAAATAACCACTATTGTTTCGTTGAATCGCATTGATAAAAACACACTGCAAAGAGCGGATAGCTTGATTATCCCTACTACATTTGATGATGATTTTTTGGCGTATTCCCCTTTTCCCTATACCCTAAAAAACTTATTTGAAGTCCCGAAAACTGTTATTTTCTCCTATCCTATTCAAGCTTATGGTTTGTATGAATACGGTGAATTGGTGAAATGGGGGCCAACAAGTTTGGGTTCAAAGGCTCATAAAACGCCAACGGGATTGTTTTTTACCAACTGGAAAGGTGAAGAAGTGCAAAGCACCGTGGATGATGAATGGATTTTACGCTGGAATTTTAATATCGAAAATACAGCAGGTGTGGGTTGGCACCAATATGAATTGCCGGGTTATCCTGCTTCTCATTCTTGTTTGCGGTTGTTGGAAAACGATGCTAAATGGATGTATGATTGGGCAGATGAATGGATTTTGAAAGATGCTACTACCGTTCAAGCCAAAGGAATACCGGTTATTGTTTATGGGGAGTATGATTTTGAAGGGGAATCGCCGTGGTTGGCATTGGTACGTAATCCCAAAGCGAATGACATTAGCGAAAAAGAATTAGAAAGTATCGTTTCTAAATACCTTGCGGAAATCTTAAAGGAGCAAGAAAATAGAGCGAAAGTTTTGGTTCAAAAACAGGTTTAGAGTTAGGTCTTTGTGAGGGGTGAGTTGTGAATACCCCCTTTCCGAAGTATCGGAGCCCTAAGGGGGAACTGTGGTGTGAAATTCCTCTGTCTGACCCGATTGTGCCTTATGCTAGGAAACAAATTGAAATTCATAATGTATAATTTGATTATATTTGGACTATGATTACAAAGGCTGAAATATTATCTAAATTGACTGAATTGAAACCAATTCTTTACAAGGATTATGCTGTAAAAGAAATTGGTTTGTTTGGGTCATACTCCGACAATTCCAATACGGAGGAAAGTGACATTGATATTTTGGTAGAACTTGAAAAACCAATTGGTTGGAAGTTTTTTACATTAGAATTATTCTTGGAGCATGTTTTCAATAAGAAAATTGATTTAGTGACAAAAAATGCTTTAAAAGAACAGATTAAAGACCAAATTCTTAAACAAGTACATTTTGTATAGTGAAAAAGGAAAATCGTGCATATAGAATGTACCTTGAAGATATGATCTTAGCCATGGAAAGAATTGCAGAATATATCCATGGCTATTCTTTTATCACTTTTAAACAGGATCATAAAACGGTTGATGCTGTCATCCGAAATTTTGAAGTAATTGGTGAAGCATCTAAGAATCTCCCAAAAGAATTTAAAGAAGGTTATCCCGATATTCCCTGGAGTGAAATGTATTTATTGCGGAACAAAGTATCTCATGAATATTTCGGAATCGATTATGAAATCATTTGGGATGTTGCGTCAAATTATTTACCTGAGAATAAGAGACAATTAGAGGTAATTCTAGTGAATTTGAAAAAGCATTAGGCATAATCGTCGTAACCGTTAAATATCCTAGAGGTCCCCTTTTCCGAAGTATCTAAACCCAAACGGGGAACGGTGATGCGAGAATTGCTTTGTGGAAGCCCCCTGACATCCAAAGGGGGGACTGTGGTGTGAAAATTGCGTTGTGAAAGCCCCTTAACCCAAAAAAGGGGGGGGTGTGGTGCGTGAGTGACGTTGTGGTAGGTGTTGCGGAGATTCCTTTCTGACTTCGTAAACGTCATCGTAACACGGCCTCCGTCTGGATGAAGTTTGTCTACTCCGAAATGTATAAAGATTGAATTGATACATTTGTATCTTTGATAAAAAGCTGAATCCAATTCTCGACTTGAAAAAATTTTGAGAAATGAAAAGAGTGCTCCAGACGACAAGTTGCTTAAGACCATGACTCCGGATGAATTGAACAAGAGGATTGATGCCTCGGAATCTGACTTTTACAACAATCGATTTAAAAGTAGTGCGGAACTTTTAGCTAAATTTGAATAAGCTTATATGATTAAGAAATTATCCAGAGATTATTGCATCAGCAGTTATAGAAGTTTACCACTTCATTGTTATGTCAAAAAAACAGACTCAGACATTTATTATTATCCTGAAAAGAAGGGGTTTTATTGGATAAAAATTGAAGATTATGAATCAAGTAAGATGTCAAGGATGTTCATTGATGAGATTATTCGTTTTTTGGAATTGATGGAACTAAATAATTTTATTTTTTTAAGTGCTTATAATAAACCGTGGATATCTAAAATTATTTCAAAAACTAAGGATAATAAAAAATTGATAAAAGCCTTATCCTATTTCAAAGACCATAAGATTTGGACTCATTTTAATGGGGGTGTTGAAGTGGAGATGAATAGTTTGAAAGAGTTTTTAATCCATTTTTATACTGTTACACGTTTTTATGCCGGTTTTTCAGATTACTATTTTACCGATATTAATCAAAATGTTATTTTGTATATTCATTATTCCGGTGAGGTGAATGTGATAACCCTAAATGATGAAACTGATAACAAATTTAAAAAGGTAGTTAAAGAAACCCCTTTTGTTGATGATTTGAGTTTTGATTGGTCCGATAGGTTGTAATGAGGTTAATGAGGTGTTGGTATATTAAATCATAATTATTATGTATGTTAATGGTTCGTTGTTTTGAAAGACCTTTACATTAATGAGATGCAATTAATCATGAAATATAAATTTTACTCAATAATCAGATTTTTTTTGATATTTATACTATTGGGCTTGTGGGCATGCAAGGAGAATATTGAAACGGAAATTACAATTTATTTTTTCAGTTATCAATTTGATTCTGCTACCCCTGTCGTAACATGCGAAGATATGAAGACTTTTAGTGATATAAGGAAGATTAAAGTTTCTCAAAACTCAGAGTTATACCATAAACTAATTGATTTTAAAAACCATAAAGCCATAAAGGAAATTCCTTATCCCGATGTTCGTTTTAAAATTCAAATAAATGATGAATATTATTGTCTATCATATCTTGGAGCTTACATTTCAAATACACACGAGACAGGTATGGTTGATTTTGTTGATGAAATAAAAAACTATATAGTAGAACATTATGATAAGTCAGTGGAATTCTCGGAAACTTATTAAAAAGGCTTGGATATTATCTCAAGATTTTTTACGGATTACTGACTTAAGATTATGAAAATGCTGAGTTTCTCCAAAATGTTTGGTTCTTTGTTCTGCTAAATTGAGGATGTGTTCTTTAACTCATAGACGGATTTTATTCATAAAAAACGACCCGTTTCCGGGCCGTTTTCAAGGTATCCTCCCCCCAGCCCCCCGATTTACATCGGGGCAGGCTCTCCGAAGGAGGGGGAGTGAGAGCATATTAAATCAAATCATATCGGTCTGCGTTCATGACTTTGACCCAAGCGTTGATGAAGTCTTTGGCGAACTTTTCTTTGTTGTCGTCTTGTGCATAGACTTCGGCATAGGCTCGCAGGATGGAGTTGGAACCAAAGACGAGGTCCACACGGGTGGCGGTCCATTTGGTGGCTCCGGTTTTGCGGTCAACGATGTTATACAGATTCGTTCCGACGGGCTCCCAACGGTAGCTCATGTTGGTCAAGTTGACAAAGAAATCGTTGGTCAACACGCCTTCGTTATGGGTGAAAACGCCGTGTTTGGTTCCTCCGTGGTTGGTGCCCAACACCCTCATTCCTCCAATTAAAGCGGTCATTTCGGGAGCGGTAAGTCCCATCAACTGGGCTTTGTCCAACAGCATTTCTTCGGGGGTCACTTTGTAGTTTTTTTTCAACCAGTTTCTGAAACCGTCGTGTAGAGGTTCCAATACTTCAAAGGATTCTACGTCGGTCTGCTCTTGAGTGGCATCTCCTCTTCCGGCAGCAAAAGGCACGGTGAGGTTGAACCCGGCATCACGAATGGCTTGTTCTACGGCGGCTGTTCCTCCGAGGACAATCAAGTCGGCGATGCTCACTTTTTTAGCCAAACCGGCTTGAATTTCGTTGAGTTTATTGAGTACTTTTTGCAAATGAGCTGGTTCGTTTCCTTCCCAGTCTTTTTGGGGAGCCAGACGAATGCGAGCTCCGTTGGCACCTCCTCTATAATCAGAACCACGGAAGGTTCTGGCACTGTCCCAAGCGGTGTTGATAAGCTCGGTGCGGTTTAAACCGCTGTTGAGCAATAAGGCTTTTAGATCGGCAATTTCGCTTTCGCTTAAGGTATAGTCAACGGCAGGAACGGGGTCTTGCCAAATCAGTTCTTCTTGTGGAGCATCGGGACCTAAATAACGGGTGCTTGGCCCAAGGTCTCTGTGGGTAAGTTTGAACCAAGCTCTAGCAAAAACATCCTCAAAATAGACCGGGTCGTTGCGGAACTTCTCAGAGATTTTGCGGTATTCTGGGTCTTTGATTAAGGCCATATCGGCATCGGTCATGATGGGATTCTGACGGGCATTGGGGATATGTGCATCGAGTGGTTTGTCTTCTTCTTTGATGTTGACGGGTTCCCATTGAAACGCTCCTGCTGGACTTTTTCTAAGTTGCCATTCATGGTTGAAAAGCATTTCAAAATACCCATTGTCCCATTGGGTGGGGTTGGTAGTCCAGGCTCCTTCTAATCCGCTGGTGACGGCATCGGCACCGTTTCCGTTTCCTTTGGGATTTATCCATCCGAAACCTTGGGTGTGGAGTTCGGCACCTTCGGGACTTTCTCCTAAGATAGAAGCATCGCCGTTACCGTGTGCTTTTCCTACGGTGTGTCCACCTGCGGTAAGGGCAACGGTTTCTTCGTC
>JBKBOP010000068.1:0-10653 GCA_046293575.1 Flavobacterium sp.
ATTTACACTAGACCTGCTTCAGGTTTGGTGACAGAGTATCAATTCAGATTGGTAAATGAAGCGTTGAGCTATGATGTGACCATCAACTCAACGTTCCGTACCTTTAGATTGAGTGATTTCAATGCGATATCACCGTTAACTCCAGGTGCTACCTATACCGCTACTGTGGTATATGAAATCTATGGGTTCTTCTATGCAGGTAAAGATTGTAACATTACTGTGCCTGGTGGAGCTAGAATGGCTAATATAAACACAAAATCAACAGAGATGGTTGATGTCTATGATGGCTTCAAAGCCATTGCAAGTCCGAACCCATTCAACGGTTCCTTCAACTTGAATATGTACACCAACAGCACCAAGGCTGTGAATGTAGCGATCTACGACATAACCGGAAGATTGTTAGAAACCAAAGAGGTGAATGTAGACAACTTAAACAATCAAGCTTTTGGTGAACTGTATCCTGCCGGAGTTTACAATATCGTTGTGACCCAGGATGAGGAAATGCAAACCGTGAGAGTGATTAAGAAGTGATTTTACAAAACTTATTCATCATAAAATGTAAATTTTTTATGATGAATAAGTTTTCTACATTTAAATGTTTTTAATTAGCTCATAAGGGCTATGTTTTCACCGAATAGACTTGAAAACCAAATTTTAAAGTATAATTGAATATGCAAATTTTAACTATTTTTATAAAAATTAATTATTGTAACAAATCAATATGAAAACTAAAACTTTAATCATTATTTCTATATTAGTAGCATTTGTCAGCTGCAAAAAACTAACAGAACCAGAAAATATTCAGACCGATATTGAATCTCAAACAACATCAGAAAAAGAATTTTATGACATGAGTACTATTGATATTAGCTCGATTAGATTATCTAAAAAAGCGTTTATAGACTCTGTACAAATTAGATTTTCATTTCTAGATTCAAAAGGAATAGATCATAAACTAGTTGAATCAACCTTAATTGAAAACGGAAATTTTCAAGCTGTTGTGTTTCATTTGACGCAGGTTGGCAGAAGTTCAGATATACAAGAATATTATTCTAAAAGGTTTTCAATTAATATTTTAAAAGATAAAATACGGGTTTATTATTGGATTGACGGCGATTCAGTGTTAAGAGAAATAGAGCCATGTTTTGTAAGTGCCTTGGATAAACATGGGTTTGATAATATAGATTTAGGTTATTTTAAAATTGGAGAGTTTTGTGATGATAAAATTTTAATTCCCCGCGATAGTGGTAATGGAGGTGTTTTAGAAATTAGATAGCCCATGCGTTTTTTGCTTTTTATCTTATTTTTAATTAGTTCCACAAGCTCTGCACAGTTGGTTTTAGATTCTATTAGCATAGACTATTTCTACCGAGCAGAGCTTAAAGAACTTTTACGATTAAAAAATGAACTAAAATTAAAAGATGAAAAAGCAAAAGGTCATATACAAATAGGTAATTTGTATGCTGATTTGAATATTGAGGACTCAGCCTATTATCATTACAGAGAAGCTTATGAAAATCTTAGAACGAAACCAGTTACAGAGGATTTTCTAGAATTGTTATACAAGCTGCATAAAACCCTGTCTTCCAAAAGTTCATATATAAAGGATAAAAGGGTTTTTTTACAGGAATTGATGAGACTGTCTAATCGATCACAGAATAAAGATAAATGGTTGGCATATTATCATTTGGAAGTAGGAAATGATTATTTTGCTGATAGCCTTCAGTTTAAGAAGGCATTGGAGTACTATGAGTTGGCTCAAAAAAGTGATTATTTTGAAAATTCAGCTGACTTTAAAATTTCGTTGTATTTAAATAAAGGTTCTTTACATACGTCTTTAGAGGAATTTAAAACTTCAAAGGTCCTACTCTTGCAAGGTTTGGCACTTGCTAAGGAAAATAAGAACCAAATTAGTTTGGTTAAATTATATATCAACTTAGGAGTTAATGAAAAATTAGCTGGTAATCCAAAACAAGCACTAGAGTATTTTCAAAACGCTCTTGAATGTCCTTTTCCAAAGAACAAACCCAAAATATACCGTGCTATTTATAGAAATTTAGTGGATTGTTATCAAACTTTAGGTTGGCAAAAAGAACTTGAGGAAAGTAACCTCATTTTAGAAAAATTAAACCTAATTATTGATGATTTTAGAAAAAATAGTAACTTTTATGAGATTGATGTAAAATATAAAGTAAAAGAAAACGAAATGGAAATTGCTAATTTGTACTCAAAATTTAAACGCAATAGAGTTTTTTATATTTCATTCCTCAGTATTACATTTTTATTGGCTTTATATTCATACGTACGTTGGAAAAAAGAAGATAAACGAAAAAAGTATCTAGAAAATGAAAAATCAAAATTAGAAATTCAACATTCGCAAACTATTGAAGAATTGGAAAAGACCAAGCAGTTAGTCATCGAAGATCATATTGTTTTAAAAAATAAGTCAAAAGTTTATCTTGAAGAGCTTATTTTTATTAAAGCAGAGGATCATTATTTACAACTGATAACAAAAAGAAAAAAAGAATTTGTAAGAGGTAAGCTTTCGGAAATTATAATTCAGCTACCCCCCAATTTTGTTAAATGCCATCGTTCTTTTATTGTTAATAAAAATGAAGTGAAACAACTACTGAAAAACGAGGTTGTCTTATCCAATGGAGCAGTGATTCCTTATTCCAGAGGATTTAAATGGTGATTTTTTTAGTGAAGCTTTTCGAGAATTAATTGTACATCGCACAAAAATGGAAAAAACCGAAGCATCTCTACTCCGGTTCTATTTATTTACTGCTCCCGATTTCGGGATGAAAACTGCGACTGAAAACTGAACACTGAACACTGCCTACTTTTTCTTCGGTGGATATTGCTCCAAAATTTTGCTAACAAATTCCTTTATTTTTTGTTCTTTTTTAGCCGTGTTTTGGGTGAGTACTCCTGAGCCTTCACCTTGCCAAACAAGCTGCTTTTTCTTAGCATCAATAATATCGATGTAGAGTACACCTTGAGTTTCTGTAGTTACCGAGGTTCTACCTCCCCACATCCAAGGGTCCCAACCCCATCCCCAACCCCATCCCCATCCGAAGTTGTTGTTCCATACATCTACTCTTTGGTAATCTCGTGTAAAAATACTTATATAGACATCGGGGTCTTCGCTGAGTTGCATGCCTTTGGTGATGAGTTCTTCTTCAATGGCTTTCAGAATTCTTCTTTTATCCAAATCAGATATTTCGACTTTGTCGATACTAGGTTTGTGGTAAGCAAAGGTTTTATACGTGTTAAAAGTAGCAGAGGAGTCATAATCAGTGGCTACTCTGATGGAGCTACATGAGGTCATCATTACTGCTCCAGCAAATAACAATAAGATTTTAAAATTTTTCATAGCTTATTAGGTTTCAAGTTTGATTCGCCAGTCGCCCTTTGGGCTCGTGTCAAGTTTCAAGTTTCCTGTTTCAGGTTTCAAGTTGCATCGAGAGACGTAAAACTTGAAACAAATTAAAATAAAGTATCATCTACTGTAGTAGGGATGGTCACTTTTAATAAAGGTTGCGTTTCCATGGCTCTTTTAATAGCAAAAATGGCTCCTTCGTTTCGTGCCCAGTTTCTTCTGGTAATTCCGTTATTAACATCCCAAAACAACATGGATTCCAGACGGTTATCGCTCTCCTTTGATCCATCAAGAACCATACCAAATCCGCCGTTTATTACTTCTCCCCAACCCACACCGCCACCATTGTGAATAGACACCCAAGTGGCTCCTCTGAAACTATCGCCAATGACATTCTGAATGGCCATATCAGCGGTGAATCTTGAACCGTCATAGATGTTTGAAGTTTCTCTATAGGGTGAATCTGTACCCGAGACATCGTGGTGGTCTCTACCTAAAATAACTAGACCAATTTCACCTTTTTGAATGGCGTTATTGAATGCTTTGGCTATTTTGATTCTACCTTCGCTATCAGCATATAGAATTCTTGCTTTGGAACCTACTACAAGTCGATTTTTTTCAGCTTCGATAATCCATTTAAGATTATCTTCTAATTGTTGTTTGATTTCCTCAGGAGCGTCTAAAATCAATTCCTCTAGTACCTCTCTTGCAATTTGGTCAGTTTTTCTTAAGTCTTCGTCTTTGCCAGAAGCACATACCCATCTGAAAGGTCCAAATCCATAGTCAAAACACATGGGACCCATGATATCTTGAACATAACTCGGATATTTGAAATCAATACCGTTTGATGCCATTATATCAGCACCAGCTCTCGAGGCTTCGAGTAAGAAGGCATTGCCATAATCAAAGAAATAAGTGCCTTTGTTAGTGTGTTTGTTGACTGTGGCGGCGTGTCTAACCAATGTTTCTTTTACTTTTTCTTTAAAAAGTTCGGGTTGGCATGCCATCAAATAATTTGATTCTTCAAAGGTGAATCCCATAGGGTAGTAGCCTCCTGCCCAAGGATTGTGTAGAGAAGTCTGATCTGAACCCAAATCAATATGAATGTTGTCCCTGTCAAAGGTTTCCCAAACTTCAACGATGTTCCCTAAATAGGCAATCGAGACTGTTTCTTTGTTTTTCAAAGCTTCACGTACTCGATTAGTTAATGCTGAAGAATCGTCAATGATTTCATCCACCCAACCTTGTTCATGACGTATTTTGGTGATTTTCGGATTCACTTCTGCACAAACCGTGACACAACCTGCAATATTCCCAGCTTTGGGTTGAGCTCCACTCATGCCGCCAAGTCCAGAGGTTACAAACAAGGAGCCTTTTGGACTTTTTTTGATTTTTCTGAAACCATTGAGAACTGTAATAGTAGTGCCATGAACTATTCCTTGCGGACCGATATACATATAACTCCCTGCAGTCATTTGCCCGTACTGAGTCACGCCAAGGGCATTAAATCGCTCCCAGTCGTCAGGTTTGGAATAATTGGGAATCATCATGCCGTTGGTGACCACTACTCGAGGTGCGTTTTTGTGAGAGGGAAATAACCCCATCGGATGACCGGAATAGACGGCTAGGGTTTGCTCATCGGTCATTTCTGCAAGGTATTGCATTGTAAGACGGTATTGAGCCCAGTTTTGAAACACACCTCCGTTGCCCCCATAGGTAATCAACTCATGAGGATGCTGAGCTACAGCATGATCCAAGTTGTTCTGAATCATAAGCATGATAGCTTTGGCCTGCAATGATTTTCCGGGATATTCATCAATCGGGCGAGCAAATATTTTACAGGAAGGTCTGAAGCGGTACATATAAATTCTGCCGTATTTCTCTAGTTCTTCCCTAAACTCAGGCAATAATATTGTATGATGCTTAGGGTCAAAGTAGCGAAGTGCATTTCGTAATGCTAGTTTTTGTTCTTCTTGAGATAAAATCGATTTTCTTTTTGGGGCATGATTTACATGGGTATCGTAAGGTTGAAGAATAGGTAATTCGTTAGGAATTCCCATTAAGATTTCTTCTTGAAATAGTGTTGTTGTGGCAATCATTTATTTTTTCTTTTTGAGTTCACCGGTTTTTTTATTGAATCCATAAGGGCAATGTCTGCATCCGCTTTTACAACAATAGCCTCGTTTTAGGTGATGGGCTTCTGTAAAACACTTATACCCTTCAGGGGTAAAGTAAAAGTCAATACCTTCGATGAATTTATTTTCAGAATTGGGAGTAGACATGAGTACAAATTTAGCAACTTTGCAAAGAATGATTGTAGTTGTTTTTAAATATTTAATACCAAGAGGCTTTCAAGGCTGGGTTCTTTTTCCTTTCGTTTTGTTGAGAGAACGAAAACTATTGAAGAACCCTGTTTTTATGAATCACGAACGCATTCATTTGAGACAGCAACTTGAGTTACTGGTGTTGCCTTTTTTTATTTGGTATGGAATAGAATATATCTTTCGATTGATTCAATATCGCAATAGATATCAGGCCTATTTGAATATTTCATTTGAAATGGAGGCCTATAAAAATGAAACCGCCTTTGACTATTTGGGTCAAAGGCGGTTTTTTAGTTTTATTAAATACTTTTAATGTATGACTTTGTGAATGGATTTTTTACCGTTTTCCATGGTTACCCGAAGCATTAGTCCAGTGTTATTTTTCATGATTTCCCATAAGGTTAATTCGTTTTGATAAACATCTTTATAGCTCATCAATTGCCTTCCTAACAGATCATAAACTTCAACATCTGTAATCAATTGATTCTTGGAAAAAACGCTTATTTGTTGATTTGAAATAACCTGGATATCTGAATTTTTAATTTGATGAACTCCCAAGGTTTGATTTGTATAAACTATAGAAAATCGATTTGAATCTACACCTGCATTAGTGAAAAATTCATATGGAGCAGCCTGAAGCAAGTGATGGGTTTCTAATAAGTTGTCTTTTAAATAGATATTTTGAGTATCAAACAAAGCATCATTAGCTGCAAGTGCGATTTTGTATGTGCCCTCATTTGGTGCATGAAACCCAATTGGCACCTCATCTTGAATGTTTAATGGTGCTGGTCTACCTTGAATATTGAATTTTTGATGGTCAATTAGTGAGAAAATAGACATATGACTTCCGATTGAAGTTATTGCATCATAAAAGGAATCCTTTCCATAGGTGGCCTCCTGAGTGTATCCAATCATGGTTCTAGAGGAGTCCATGTTGGCATTGATAATATCTAGCCAGAATCTATGCTTAAGATTTAAGATCGATGCATTAATGTTTTTCGGTTTCGAAGTTCTAAAAAAGAAACTGTTGTCATAACTAAAATGTCTCAATTGATTATTGAATGAGACTACATCATTTGCTGCGGGACCATCTTTCATTTCAACAAAAAATCCCTGACCTCCACCAATAAAAAGTTCTGGCCCCATACTTGGACAACAACTAGTGCCTAGAAAATTGTAAATTAAGTAATCATCTGGAGTATAATTGTATACAAAATCTTGATAGTAAGGACTGTTAATTAAATCAGGAGAAATTCCATGCATCCAAAGCTTAATAACCCCTTCAATAACATTTTGATTATCTACTAAAAACTGATTGGCTCTTATAGCTGAAGGGTAGGGGTTTCCAATCAAGTTCTGATTGTCGGAGTAATTGGTCACCTCAGCTCCACTTGATGTATATTGAACAGTGGTACTTTGATTATTACCTCTGCTTACAGGAATTGAAATGTGCCCGTTATTGGGTACGCCCTCAAAACTTCCATAAAGTGTTTGAGGTGTGGTTGTGCTAAAACTCCCTGGGGCCCGCATGATATAGCCTTTTCCTGAGATCATTTGATGGCCTGAAGCATTCAGCCAGTTTCCTTCAAAACCATTTGGATTAATGGTTGTGGGATGCCAGTAAAACATTGGTCCAGAAGTTAAAGGTGCTGGTATTTGATTTAAAATAAAATTAGAAACAGGTGAAGACCAATACACATAGTCTAGTCTTTTTAAGGACGAATTTCTTTTGTAAACAATATTGCCGATATTAATTGCGTCATTAATTTGGATTAAGCTGGCATTGTGATTTATTTCAAATGTGCCATTGGGTTCCACACGAGTCCAATCTGACACTGTTAATGCGTTTTCGCCAAAAACAGTTAAAGTAGCACCATTTAACACACTTAAGTTTTTTGCTAAGCCGTTATAACCTGAACCATCAATTTCTGGATTATTTGGTGTTACTGGAATGATAACACAATTGTCAATTGTGGGAACCCCAATTGGTGTCCAGTTGTTAACCACATCCCAATCGTTGTTTACAGAGCCATTCCAGATTTTGTCAACGGTCACGTTTACTGTAGTTTGATCTATTTCATTGAGAATAGTTCCATTGCAAAGAGTATAGGTTACTTGAGCAGTATAGGTAGTTGTTGAAGTTGGGCAGACCGAAATAGTATCAGTGGTTCCTATGACAGGCCCTGATGCAGTAGCACCTTCAAACCATTGAATTGTGGTTATGGAGGGGCCAGAGGGAGTAAAACGCCAAGCTTCATTGGTTGTATTCCAATTAGGACTTAACCCATTTCTGCCTGGTGGAACTACAGCCTGAGTTCCAGCGGCATTTTGAATCCCAACAATCGCATTTCCATCATTCCATGTAGCACACACATTTTTTTCTTGTATATACACTTCAATGACATTGGTATCCTCATAGAGGACAATCATTCCAGTATACAGCATAGAATTACAAGTTGATGAGAACATGGGAATGTCATTCCATGAGGCCACCAATGCTCTGCATCCGCTATTTAAGGTTATTAATTCCCATCCAACAGTACCACCAACTTGTGGGTCTATGTCATGGTACACTCCAAAAATTGAATTTAAAAATAAACTAGGGCTGGGTAAATTATTATTAAATGACCAGCTGGAATACCCTCCGGGATTATTATTTACTAAATCAAAGCTAATCACGCCATTGGAACTAATAATGCATTGATTATAGTTATTTCCATAGAAGCAGAAATTAAATGGTAAATTGATAATTGGAGACCATACATCGTCATCGTTCACACTCACTGGATTTTGAAGACATTCAAATTGATAGGGTGGGGCATAGGGAATTGATTCTACATTATAATTTGCTGTAGTTCCTAGTTGCAGGTACTCAGCTTCTAAGGTGACACACCCTGAGATTTCATCACAATTAACAGGGTCTGGATCCACTCCACTTAAGCCTAAACCACCAGCTAAAACACTAGGGCAAGCTAAAGTGCTTGTTCCTGTGCCATCTCCAGGACTACATGGAGTAGAACAAGTTCTGCTTATCGTGAAGTTGCCGGTTGTTGTTGACCCTGAAAGCCAATCTGAAATATAAATATAATACGTTTGACCATTAATTGTTGGAAATGAAGCAGTTTCTGTTCCAAATCCCCAAGTATTATCATGGCAGGAAACGTTGATAAGAGAGCCGCAACTTCCATAGCTAATGGACATTTCATGATCAAAGTTTGCTGTTGAGGTTACAGTTGTTGTGCTGCCGTCGCCCATAAAAGTGTACCATACGCCAAAATTTGACATCAAACACCCTGAGCCATGATTTTGGTTTGTAGTGTTTGTGGTTGAGCCTGTTAATCCTGTTGTCCCACAGGGTAAGGAAGTAGCATTGATGCATAAATCATTTGTGGGAGCGGTGGGTGCAGGACATGAAGCACAAGAAATATTAGTAGTGCAACAAGTGGTTGCCGTTCCGCAACTAGAGTTAGTGTTGTAATGAATGAAATGAGTCCCTGAGGAACTAGCTGTCCAAGTTAAAGGGGCATTTCCTTGTGCAACCAAGGCCCCGTTATAAGTCCCCGATCGAACAGTGATAAATCCTCCACAAGAATTTGATATTGTGTAGGATGTTCCTGCAACTACTGATGAAATTGTACTGTACTCAGTTTGATAATTACAAGTTGAAATAGTAGTTGCAGTTGAATTTGTAGGGGCAGATGTGGATCCCCATGCACTAGTATTTACACACCCAGAGGGTGCTGAACAAGAAGTACATGCAATGGTAGTTGTGCAGCAAGTAGAAGCGGTGCCACAGGATGCGTTGGTGTTGTAGTGTATGAAGTAGGTGCCCGATGATGAAGCAGTAAAGGAATGTGGAGCAACACCATGACTCACAACGGTGCCATTGTAACTTCCGCTTCTGACGGTGACATACCCTCCACAACTGACAGAAATTTGATAAGTATTTCCCGCAATAATAGAATAAACTGGACTGTATTCATTTTGCCAATTACAGCCACTAATTTGAACTTCTGAGTTTGTGGTTGGAGCCGTTGCACTTCCCCATTCAGATGTGTTTAAACATTGAGCATTACTCAGATTTGTAAACAGTAAAGAAGTTATCAAGAAAAAAAATCCTTGAAAAAAGACTCCCCAATATCTTTTTTTCATGGTTGAAAAAGTTTAATGCTACCAAATATATCATTTAGCTATTAAAAAATAACTAAATGTTAACAAAAACCTTTAAAAAGTTAAAAAATATTAAAACGAAAGGAATTTGTTACAATAATTACTGTATTGCTTGTGTTAATTTAAAAAATTGTCTTAAAATAAAATTTGTTTTGATTGGTGTCAATTACTTCAATCAAATAGGTTTGATTTGATTTGATGACATCTTCGAAAGTGTGTTCTTGGCTATTAAGATTAGTTTTTTTACTAATTAGTCTACCTAATATATCACGTATTTTAATTTCTTTGATCACATTGTTTGTAGAGACAACAGACAAAAATTCATTACTTAAAATTCTTATGGTATGATTTTCAAAATCTTCAACTGTTAAAATTGTAGATTGGTATCTGATTTCAAATCTAGTATTAAAAACTCCAGTATTTAAATGAAAAGAGTAGGGAGAATACACGAGATTATGTATCAAATTTAATTCTTTATCAATCAGATAAATTGGAATTTCACTCCCAAAATCTCCATCAAAATGAGTCAAAGAAATTGTATGAAGTCCTGAAAATTGAGATGAAATTGTTAGAGGAACACTGTCTTCTAATAACTGAGAGACGGGTCTTCCTTGAATAGCAAAAACTTTTTCATTTCCATTTGAATAGATTCCCAAAGCGTTTGATATCGAAGTTGATGCATCAAAATTGGAATCTTCTTCAAACGTTGCCTCTTCAACATAGCCAATTAAAGTTCCAGAGGATACATTATCTAAATGGTTAAGCTGAAGCCAAAAG
>JBKBOP010000069.1:0-10506 GCA_046293575.1 Flavobacterium sp.
GTAGGCAATTGACCATAAGCAGGTGCTACAGAAGAAGTGGAAAGATAATAAGCATAACCATTCGACGGTGCCGGTGTGGGCTCTGTCCATAAAGCAATAGCAGAGGCAAAGGTCACAGAACTAGTTGAGAGACCTGTAGGAATTAAACAAGAAGACACATCCACACGAATATCATCCAACAGCAAACGCTCTTGATTGACTGCAGACCATGATTGGAATCCAAAATAATAATCTCCAGTAACTGTGGGCGTAAAATGAACCGTATTAAATAACGGTGAATCTTTCACCTCTGGATGCACATCCAACACATTGGCTAGCATCGCTGCTGGCGTATTGGTCATAGAATAACACACCCGCAAACGCTCGGTCAAAGTAGGGTCACTTCCCCCATATTTATAAGATACATAATATGTAGTACCAGCCGTTAAACTCACCCGCTGGGTATAAAACCATGAATTACCTGCTTGAGTACCTGATTGATTATAACGCAAATAACGACCCGTCGTAAATCCTAGCTCAACAGCATCTTGCACCGTCCAAGGGTTACCAGTAACCACCTGAGTACTCGTACAAGTGGGTATCCCTCCCAAAGGAGCCGCATTAAAGTTCTGAACATAAGGCACATTCGTAGGGTCGCATGTCGTGGTAAATGGAGCACTCTGAATCCAAAGACTTGCATTCGCACCTCCACAATTAGAACGCACCCAAAAAACCATCGTCGTCCCCCCAGGTAAACCCGTCAAAGGAGTGATGAAATTATCTGTCGTATTGCCAGAGGCTTCAATAACCGATGGGACCACTGAGTTTGGATTTTCACCACTGCTCACCACCATCCAGTCATATCCTCCCGAAGGAGCTACTGCGGGAGCCGTCCAATTCACATTGGCAGACGTGGGTTGCACATTACTCACCACAGGAGCACTGGGGGCAAAACAAGGGGGAGTCCAACGCATACGAAAGGTATAAGTTGGTCGTGTATCAGGATTGGTTCGCATGTTCATAATATTTGCACTTCCTGTTCCAGGTACAGTAGAAGTCCAAGGACCAAGGGCGGGCAATACTCTATTATTAAAATCTGTATTACCTCCACCACGCAAACCAGTTTGTCCTCCTTGAGTATTATTATTGTTATTTGGTGCATCAGAAGGTGCAAAATGTACTTCTATGCTATTAGAACCCTCATAAAGACGTATTTGAAAATTTAATAACCCTGCATTAGGACTAGTAAAATTTAAAAATCTTAGGGCATTTTCCCATTGAATGATAAAAATGCGACTTCCCACAGCACCTGTAGTAGTATAACGAACACTGGTTGGAAGACCTACATGCAATGCTGACGAACCAAAATTGGCATGAATGAGTCTTCTTCCAAATCCAGAAATAGCACCCACATATTGAGTAGTGGTTGCGTTGCCTATTGGATTATGAAGAGTTGTTACCAAATCTGCTGTACCCCCAAATGCCACAAAACCAGAAGAACTCAGCTTGATTGTAGAATAAGAAAGACCATTATAAACAAAATCAAATCCAATGTTGGCATTTTGAGCAACAACAGCTGCTGCTTCCCCCCAATTTCCAGAGGCCAGAACTGTGCCACCCACGATGGGAGTATACGAAAACCCAGTATCAGCTTCAAGGGAATTATCATAAATATAATTAGCAACTTGTGCATGAGCCGTACCCAGCACTAAAAAAGCAAGCAAGGTCAGTAAAGATTTGAACAAGGAGGCAACATTCAAATGAGGGATAAGTAGAGGTTTATTCATAGCTATGATAGCTTTAGGTTAAATTTATAATTGAAAATGAACACAACGTTATGCTTTTGTGGTCAAAACGTAACGTTCAACTGCTAAAAATAGGAGAATTCTAATGAAAAAGGAGTGGTAGGCATTGCTATAAAAGCAATAAAATCGATAAAAACCTATAAAGTACCGTCAAAGTCGTCATTTTGCGTACGAACTTTTCAGACAAATCCCCAATGATACAGCACAAACTGCAATCAATCACGTAAAAATCCCCATATTTACACAATCGGAACAAAGTTAGCAGAAAATCAATGAGTTCTTTAATTTAACTTCATAATTTTATAACATTGCATTCATTTTTAGTGATTAAACTGAATATATCCCAAACTTCTCCCATGACTTCGTGACCAAATTCGTTCATCCCATACAAACATTCAAGAACACCCAACACACAAAAAAGACAATCCGTGCATTCGTGGCTAAAAAAATCTGTGCATCTGCGGTAAAAAAAAACCAAGACCGCAGGTCGAAGGTCAAACACCCAAAGATTCGTTCATCGTAGATGACCATTCGAGTACATCCACAACACAAAAAAAACATTCGTGCATTCGTGGCTAAAAATCCGCAATGTATTTCAAGAACAGAACCTACTACTTACTACCTACTCCCTACTTCATACCGCTATCTGATAAATTTTATTCTCTTTGTCTGCGGCATAGCTTAATGCAGCATAAATATCTTGTTCCGTCAACTCCTCAAAATCACTTAAAATCTCTTGAATAGACATTCCTGATGCCAAGCATCCCAAGACATCACCAACAGTAATTCTCATCCCTCTAATGGTCGGTTTTCCCCCGCGTTTACCTGGTTCAATCGTTATTATTTGCTTGTAATCTACCATGGCTTAATGTTTTAGTAAAGATACATTTTTTTTAAATCCAAAGAACAAATCAAAAATCCATCTGTGTATTCGTAGCCAAAAAAAACCAAGACCGAAGGTCGAAGGTCAAACACCCAAATCAATCTGTGCATCTGCGGTAAAATCCAAAGATTCGTTCATCGAAGATGAAAATTCGAAAATATCCGCAACTCATTCAAAAAGAGATCTGTGCATTCGTGGCTAAAAAAATCTGTGCATCTGCGGTAAAAAACCAAGAACGCAGGTCGAAGGTCAAACACACAAAGACTAGTTTATCGAAGATGACCATTCAAGTACATCCACAACACAAAAAAAAACATTCGTGCATTCGTGGCTAAAAAAATCTGTGCATCTGCGGTAAAAAAAAACCAAGACCGCAGGTCGAAGGTCAAACACACAAAGACTAGTTCATCGCAGATGACCATTCGAGTACATACACAACACAAAAAAAAACATTCGTGCATTCGTGGCTAAAAAAATCTGTGCATCTGCGGCACAAAAAAACCAAGACCGCAGGTCGAAGGTCAAACACACAAATCAATCTGTGCATCTGCGGTAAAAAACCAAGACCGCAGGTCGAAGGTCAAACACACAAAGACTAGTTCATCGCAGATGACCATTCGAGTACATAGACAACACAAAAAAAAACATTCGTGCATTCGTGGTCAAAAAATCTGTGCATCTGCGGTACAAAAAAACAAGACCGCAGGTCGAAGGTCAAACACACAAAGATTCGTTCATCGAAGATGAACCAGCAACTTAACCATTAATCATCTTAATAAAAGACCTTAAACCTAAGTCGGGGCTTAATGTTTCAAAACACCGCCCAAAACTTCAAACTCCAAACTCTCCAGCTTAGAACTTCTGTCACCCTGAGACTGCATGCCCTGAGACTGCCTGCCCTGAGCCAGTCGAAGGGTCGAAGGGTCGAAGGGTCGAAGGGTCGAGAAGAAAGAAAAGGCTAGCTTCACTTAATGTTATCATGATATTTTAAAAAAACTTCCATTCTCCTCATTCCTCAACCCATAAAAACCATTCAAATTCTACAATCCCCCATAAATCAATAAACAAACACCATTTTTACAACAACAAATACCATATATTCAATAATATAAACAATAAATATAAAGTCATTAAACATTAATACCATGTTAGCAATCATCAAAAGCAGGTCAGAGATTGATATTTAAAAGTCTGTAATCGTTAATAGTAAGTTAAGAATCATTAATTCTAAATTAGAGGTCATTAATAGCATGTTATAAATCGTTTACATCATGTCAGAAGTCATTAATATCTTGTCAGCAATCGTTAATAAAAGATATTCCTACATATTTACTCATTTTCAACACCCCAAAAGACATTCATAAAACCATTCTTGCATTCGTGGCTAAAAATCTGCCATTTAATAAGCAAATCATCATTCCAATTTTCAAATTTCTAAATTTTTAATCCCTTAAAAAAAACTTAAAAAATAAAAATATTATCTATATTTGGTATACCAAAACCAAAAAAACCCCAACCATTGCAAACTCCAGCCTATGGACAACAAAACTACTATAGACTATACCTCCCTATTCAAACACAACCCAATACCCAATTGGGTATATGATTTAGAAACATTTAAAATTTTAGATGTTAATGAGGCTGCTGTTGAACATTACGGTTATTCTCGTGAAGAGTTCCTACAATTTACCATCAAAGACCTTAGGCCACAGCAAGAACTTCTCAAACTTTTCAAAATCCATCAAGAAATTGAAAAAAACACAGGCAGAATTTCTTTTGGAGTGATCAAACATCTCAAAAAAAACGGTGAGATTATTTTAGTTGAAAAGCACGGACATAAAATTGATTTTCAAGAAAGAAAAGCCATTTTAGTCAGCTTGGTAGATGTCACCCAAAAACTCAAAGCCCTTGAAAACATTAAAGCTTCTGAAGAAAAACTCAAAGAAGCCGCCAAAATTGCCAAGTTAGGCTATTGGAAACTAGACCTCATCGACAATACCCTTAACTGGTCTGATGAAGTATATGGAATCTGGGGTCTCAACAGTGAAACCTTTACCCCCACTTTTGAAAATTTCTTAAATGCCCTACCCCCAGAAGATAAAAAAATCTTCGAAAAAATATATGAAGAGGTGCTTGCAGGTACCACAGAAATTAACCACGCACACAAAATCAAGTTTGCAGACGGTAGTGAAAAATGGATTAAGAATCGAGGGAGAATCGAAATCATAAACGGAAAAGCCGTCTCCGTCTTTGGAACCGTGCAAGACATCACCGAAGAAAAAAAAGAAGAACAACGGTTGCGACTCCTCGAGAGTGTCATTACCAACACCAATGATGCTGTGCTCATCACAGAAGCAGAACCTCATGACAAACCAGGCCCCAGAATTCTTTATGTCAATGAAGCCTTTACCAAAATGACGGGCTATACTGCTGAAGAAATGATAGGTAAAACCCCAAGAATCCTCCAAGGACCCAAATCAGACAGGGCAGAACTCAAAAGATTAAAAAATGCTCTAAAAAATTTTCAGTCCTGTGAGATTGAAACCATCAACTATAAAAAGTCTGGCGAACCCTTTTGGATACATTTTACAGTAACTCCTGTGGCTGATGACAAGGGTTGGTATACTCACATGATTGCCATTGAAAGAAATGTGACTGTTCAAAAAAACCAACAAATTCAAAACGAACTGCTCAACGAAATCAGTAACGCTTTCAACCTAGACACCACCCTTAAAAATTCACTACAAAACGTATGCGATACCGTCTCTAGATTTACTGATGCTTGTTTTACAGAAATATGGCTACCCAATCCTCAAAATAACAGCCTACATCTATTTGTGAATTCCATAAAAAATGAAACGGGAAACATCTTCTGTCAAGAAGCAAGTTCCTTTAATATCTTTAAAAACGATGAGGGAATTCCCGGCAATGTGTGGATGAACAAAACCAATATCATCATTGATGATGCAGATAAAAATCCCATTTTCATTAGAAACAAAGCCGCCAAAAAAGCAGGAATCAAAACAATCATGGGCATGCCCCTGATGCACAATAAAAACTGCTTGGGAGTACTGCTTTTTGGTTCCCCAGAAGGAAAAAGTGATTTTGTAAATAGTAGACCCGTTCTCAACAAACTAGAAACCTTTATAGGCTCTGAAATCAATCGTAAAAAACTAGAAACAGAATTACAACTCTTTTTTGATGCCCTTCCCGACATGATTTGTCTAGTAGACCTAAATGGGAATATTATCAAAATAAATCTTGCAGGTTGCGAAATGTTGGGCTACTCCTCGGAAGAAATCGTGGGAACAGCCTATCAAGAATACGTGCATCCAGCAGATAAAGACCTTACATTACATGAACAAAACCAATTAATGCTCGGCAAAGCTTCTACTAAATTTGAAAACCGATACATCAGCCGCACAGGCGAAATCATTTGGCTGAGTTGGAACTCGAGCGTCAACAAGGAAGAGGGCATCATTTATGCCACCGCCAAAAATATTACGCAAGAAAAAAAATTAAAAGAACAAATCTACAATGCCAACCAACTTGCAAAAATTGGAAATTGGCGTATTGATACTATCAACGATAAATTGTATTGGTCTGAGATGATTCATGAACTACATGAAACAGACCCCAATACCTATATACCAGTATTAGAAACAGCAATAGACTTCTATAAAGAAGAATACAGAGAAAACATAAAAAAAATTCTTGAAAATACCATAGCCACGGGTCAACCCTTTGACTTTGAAGCTCCCATTATTTCCGCCAAAGGAAACCAAAAATGGGTAAGAGCCATTGGAAAAGCAGAATTCATTCATGACACATGCATTGGCTTGTTTGGAAGTTTTCAAGACATTAGCCAAATTAAAACCACCGAAATACAACTCAGTGAAATATTGGGAAGTATTTCCGATGCATTTTATGCCGTGGATAAAAATTGGAATTTCACTTACTTCAATACAGAAGCCGAACGTCTCCTCAGCCGTAAAAGCGAAGACCTCATTGGTAAAAACATCTGGAAAGAGTTTTTCCCTGCGGTGGGAACAGAGCTTGAAAAAGCATATAAAGAAGTAGCGAAGTCTGGCAAATCCCAAAGCTTTGAATACCTATACCCAGGCGACGATTGCTGGTATGAAATAAACACCTATCCCTCCAACAATGGTATTTCTTCCTATTTCAAAAACATTGATGAAAAAAGAAAAAATGCAGTAGCACTACATCAAGCCTACGAAGAAAAAAATAAAATATTAGAAAGTATTGGAGACGCCTTCTTTGCAGTAGACAACCAATGGACAGTCACCTATTGGAACAGAATGGCAGAGGAAATGCTTTCTAGACCGAAACACGAAATCATTGGTAAAAATTTATGGACAGTATACAGTGATGCCATTGATACCGATTTTTATACTAAATACCATTTGGCCAAAGAAACAGGTGAAATGGTAATGTTTGAAGCTTTCTATCCCACACTTGAAATGTGGATTGAAGTCACGGCATATCCCTCAAAAGAAGGACTTTCTGTCTACTTTAAAAACATTACTTCCAGAAAAGAAATTGAAAGAAAAATTATTGAAGCCAACGAACGCTTCGAAAAAGTCGCACTGGCTACCTCTGACGCCATTTGGGATTGGGATATAAACGCCAATAGATTCTACAAAGGAGATGGTTTTGACAAACTGTTCAGTTATAAAGTAAACAATCATATAACTGAGTATGAAAAGTGGTCACATAACACCAAGACACATAAAAAAATAAACATTGAAAATGATATTAAAGAAGCATTAGAAGACCCCACAACAGACTTTTGGACTCTAGAATACCGCATTAAGCAACCAGACGGAGAACCTAAAACCGTTATTGATAAAGGCATCATTATTAGAAATTCCTTAGGAAAAGCCATTCGTATGGTGGGAGCCATAACCGATATTACCTATCGTAAAAACTTTGAGGAACAACTGGTACAACTCAACAAAGAATTACAGAAACAAGTACAAGCACTCAAGCACGCCAATGAAGAATTAGAACAATTTGCCTTTATTACCTCCCATGACTTGCAAGAACCACTCCGAATGATTTCCAGTTTCATGGACCAGTTGCAAAGAAAATACAAAGATCAACTAGATGATAAAGCCCATCAATACATTCACTTTGCAACAGACGGTGCTAAACGGATGAAAAAAATAATTCTGGACCTCTTAGAATATTCAAGAGCAGGAAAAGCATTTCAAGATGTAGAACCCGTGTCATTAACCGAAGTACTTGAAAACTACTGCTACTTAAGAAAAAAAATAATGGATGAAAAAGGAGCACGTATTCATTACAAAGACCTACCCATAGTCGAAGCTCACAAAACATCCATCACACAAGTACTACACAATCTTCTGGACAACGCCATCAAATATTCTAAAGAAGGCACAACACCCGAAATCCATTTAAAGGTGACAGAACAAAACAATGAATGGGTATGTAGCATTACAGACAATGGCATTGGTATTGAACAAGAATTTTTTGATAAAATATTTGTCATTTTTCAACGCCTGCACAATAGAGAACATTATGATGGAACTGGTATTGGACTGGCACTAGTCAAAAAGCAAGTAGAAAGTTGGGGAGGCAAAATTTGGCTAGAATCAACAGCCAACCAAGGAAGCACATTTTATTTCACACTAAAAAAATAAACCATGAAAAAAGCACACATTCTTCTCGTGGAAGACAATGAAGGAGATATCCTCTTGACCATTGAAGCTTTTGAAGAGAGCAAGATTCAAACGAACATTAGTGTAGTCAAAAACGGAAAAGATGCACTTGATTTTATCTTTAAAAGGGGGGCATTCAAAGATGTTGAAAAACCTGACATCATACTTTTAGACATCAATATCCCAATATTCAACGGTCATGATGTGGTACAGCAATTGAAAAATGACCCAGTTTTAAAAAAAATACCGGTTATCATGCTCACCACTTCGTCCAATCCCAAAGACATTCATAAAGCCTATGAAAATCACACCAATAGTTTTGTGACCAAACCTATTGAGATGAAAGATTTTTTGGATGCTGTTTTAAAAATTGAAGAGTTTTGGTTACAATTGTGTAAACTGCCCAAAGAATAGTCAAAGAACAAAACCATGAGCAACTTTAATAAAATACTGGTTATTGAAGATAATTTAGGTGACTTCGTCTTGATTGAGGAATTTATACTAGAAAAGTTTAGTGAAACTAGAGTGCTTCACTGCGATAATTATGAAAAAGCATTAGACTTTTTGCAAACAAACGTTTCAATTTCAGCAATACTCTTAGACATTCACCTCCCAGATTATCACGAAAAATCACTAGTGCAGGACATCAAAGAAAAAGCAGGAAACATCCCAATTATTGTCCTTACGGGCTACTCAGACCTCAGTCTCGCTCATAATTGCTTAACAGTGGGGGCAACAGACTTTTTGCTGAAAGACGAAATCACTCCTGAGATTCTTTATAAATCGATTCTATATGCCAACGAAAGAATGACCTTCATTGAATCCTTAGAGAAAGAAAAAGAAAACTACCTGAGATTGTTCAGTCTCAGTCCACAGCCTATGTTTCTTTTTGACAAAGAGACTTTTAAATTTATAAATATCAACAAAGCTGCTACAGAAAAATATGGTTATACTCCAAAGGAATTTTTAGACAGAACCCTTCTTGACATCTTACCCACCTCTGAGTTAAATCACTTCAAAAAAACGTGTCAAGAGCCCCCAGAAACTTCAAAAGTGAATTATCCTCAAGTCTTTCAACATGTAACAAAAAGTGGCAAGTTAATTGATGTAGAAATATTCAGAAAAGACATTAATTATGATGGTAAAAACACGGGACTTGTGCTCATCAATGACATCACTGAAAAACAAAAACACCTCAACACCATTGAGAAACAAAACATAAAACTAAAAAAAATCGCATGGAACCAGTCACACACGGTGAGAACACCCCTTTCGAGAATTTTAGGCATCATCAATCTCCTTGAAGAAGGAGAACTTAACCGTGAAGAAACCACATTCTTTCTCAATCAAATAAAAAAGTCAGCAAATGAACTTGACCATATTGTAAAAGAAATTGTAAACGAAACCAATAAAATAAATTAATTCAAATTAATAATGAAAACAATTGTTGTAATCGACGATGACCCAATTTACCAGATGTTGGTAAAAAAAATGATTGACAAAATAGAACCAGGACAAACCATTATAAATTTTTTAAACATATCAGAAAACATTGATAAAATATTTGAAGTTTTTAAAAACCAAAACAACGAAATAATCGTGCTGCTCGACATTAATCTCCCCGGAATAGACGGTTGGGAATTTTTGGATCTTTTAAAAGCCAAAGACTTTGAAAAAAACAATATTAGAATTTATCTGGTAAGTTCCTCTGTGGATAAAGAAGATCAAGAAAAATCTCAAATCTGCCCAAAAGTAATAAAGTACTATTCCAAACCTTTATACATGAAAGATTTCGATGCTATCCTAAACCCTTAATAACACGAAAACAACATACACTATGCTGAATATTCTAACACAGGCATAAGGCTAAGGAATTGTTTTACTGAACAAATTCCACATATCCAACTTCTAAAACCGCCTTGTCAGCCTCTTTAAAAACATAAAAGAACTATTCACCTTCTTTACAAAAAACACCTATTATAACAAAAATGTCCTATACCCAAAACCCGCGAACGCAGGTCGAATTACCATAACCCCATATACAATTCGGGGCAACTAGTCAAATCATTGCGAGGAGGGTCAATAACCCACTCTAACAAAAAACCCTCTCCAATCGGAAAGGGTTATGAAAAGTAAA
>JBKBOP010000070.1:0-3364 GCA_046293575.1 Flavobacterium sp.
AACGAAAGGGAATCGATGAAAATGATGCTCAAATTGTGGTTTTTGACAACAATTTCCACGGAAGAACCACCACGATTATTTCTTTCTCTAATGATGAGAATGCAAGAAAGAACTTCGGGCCTTACACCGAAGGGTTTTTAAAAATCCCCTATGATGATATTGATGCTCTTAAATCAGTCCTTGGAACCCATCCTAATATTTCAGGAGTTCTAGTGGAGCCTATTCAAGGGGAAGCGGGTGTGTATACTCCATCTGATGATTATATGAGAAACATTAGGAGTTTATGTTCTGAATACAATGTGCTTTTTATCGCTGATGAAATACAAACCGGAATTGCCAGAACAGGGTCTCTTCTGGCCGTTTGCGGTGATTGTACCTGTGAAAACAACTGTGAACAACAATCCACTTATGCAAGACCGGATTTACTTATTTTAGGGAAAGCCGTTTCAGGCGGTGTGTATCCTGTTTCTGCAGTGTTAGCAGATGATGAAGTGATGGGAGTGATTCGTCCCGGACAGCATGGTTCTACTTTTGGTGGAAATCCTTTAGCAGCAGCAGTGGCTACAGCAGCCCTAGAAGTAGTTCAAGATGAAAAGCTTGCTCAGAATGCCCGACGTTTAGGGAGATTGTTCAGAGAAAAGATGAATGAATATATTGAGAATTCTACTATTGTAAAGTTAGTGAGAGGTAGAGGGTTGTTGAATGCGATTGTCATTAACGACACCGAGGATAGTTCTACAGCTTGGGATATCTGCATGAAAATGGCTGAAAACGGACTTTTAGCCAAACCAACCCATGGGAATATAATCAGGTTCGCTCCGCCACTAGTTATGACCGAAGAGCAAATGTTGCAATGTATTGCTATCATTACTCAAACCTTACAAGAATTCGAAAAGTAATTGTAAAAAGAACCCCGCCGAAGCGGGGTTTTGAATTATTGATTGGCTTGCATTTCTTCAAGCATTTCCTGAAATTTTTCCATCATTTCAACATCTTGGCCAGTAATTTTCATGTAAGCCCACAGACCTACTGTAAATACGCTTAAAACCAATGCGATGATGTTGATGACTTTCCAAGTGGGAATCCTGCCCAACTCATAGGTGTCAGGGTTGGATTGATATAATTTTTCAGATTTAATGGCGAGTACCAACCCTATAATCGACAGAGCCACTCCAGCAAATCCACTGGTGCAACAGCATCCAACAAAAGCGGTAAGTCCTAAAATCAATACGGCGGTTTCATAAGGTAATTTTTGTTTTTGCATAATATTTAATTTAGTGGTTAGAGATGTTTAATGCAATAGGAGACCAACATTATAACTGCGGTAATAATACCTGTGATAACAGTGGGTGTATGGTAATTTCTTTTTTTGTCAAAGATTTGAAGAACTATGAAAACGAAAAACAGCATCATAGTGAAGAGAGCAGGATACATTTTGAAGGCACCCTCAATGTCTCCGTTGATGAGTAACATAAATGCTCTTTGGATTCCACAACCCAAACAATCCATTCCGAAAAGTTTTTTGTGCATACAAGGCAACATGTAATCTTCCATCAAAACGCAATTTTTAACGAAAATACAAAATACATCTGATTCTGAAATAGGGGGGATGATTAATTATTTACATTTGATAAAAGTATGCAATTTAAAAATTATAGATATGAACCAGTTGAAAATTGGAGACAAAGTAGCCGTGCTCGATGAACAGGAAGAAGGAGTTGTTATTGCTATTAAAGGAAACGAAGTAACGATAGAAAATTCTGATGAAATAACGATGACATATAATGTCAACGAATTGGTTAAAATGAATAATTCCAATGAATTAGACTATTTAATATTAAGTAAAAGTAAAGGTGCTATCCCAAAGGATATTGATATGGTGAAAAAGGGTCAAAAACCAATATTCAAGACAGATAAAAAAGCGATTCCTGCCCTTGAAAAAGATTTACATATTGAAAAGTTAGTATTGAAGCCGGGAAGAATGAATACCTATGAAATTTTAAATTTTCAGGTAGAAGAAGCCAAAAGAACTATTGAAAACGCCATTAGAAATAGAAACCCAAGACTCATTTTAATTCATGGTGTGGGTGACGGTGTTTTAAGAGCTGAACTTGAATTTATAATAAAACAATACGAACACGCTTGGTTCACCGATGCTGATTATTCTAAATACGGACAAGGTGCTATGGAAATAAGATTCAAACAAAATAAGAATGACTAAGGATTGGTGACAATTATGCCAAGGGAATACAGATTGCCAAAAGTAAAGTCAACGGCACCCTTTTGAAACCTTACTCTTCTTAGAAATATTTCATGTGAAAATATGGGTTCACCCTGTGTATTGAAGCCCGATGTTGTAACCACTTCAACGATACCATTGTCAAGACCCGTGCTAGATCTGCCTATCCAATTTTCATTGCCTTCTGGTAGTATTGGAGTTCCTCCATTACAGAAGAATGTAGCAGGATTTGGAATGCCTTGATTATATATTCTAAAGAAAACGGTAGTGTTATTTTGGTCAATGGCGGCTGTTCTGGGAGCGTCTGGTAGTGTCACTTGATTCTGTATAAGTGTTTCTGATAGTGCCAATATAATAGCTTGATCGGATGAATTTTTAAATATAAACTCAAAGTTTCCTTGGCAATTTTGCAAAGGTGCAGTTTCAGGAATATTGGGTGGGCTCGCTGGGGTGGTGTAATCGCCCAAGGTTAATTCTGCAAAGAGTTGCTGTTCGCCTGAGGCTTTTTCAAAATTAGCATTAATCAATGTAATTAAATGTGTATAACCAGTTATAAAAGACTGCCCTGTAGTTTCATTGTTAGTACGATTTGTAAAAGTTTGTATGCTGATAATCCCTGAAACGGCATTCCATTCTTCTCTAACAATGGGAGTAGCAGGAGGGATGGTGGTGCATATTTGTGAGGCAGTGACATTATCACTGTAAATTCGGTACAGAACTCTGTTGGTCCCTGATATGTTGATAATCCTAGGCTGGTCTGGCTGCGTAATTTCATTGGGGAATGCATTGTTAGGGATTTGTAAAATCAAAACTTCATTGCCGCTTATATAGTGAAGAAAGAACTGATTGGAATTTTCATTGCATGATGCGGCATTCACATTACTAAAATCAAAATTATCAATACTAAACCCTCCATCATCACACGACGACAATAAGAATACCAACGTAAAAGCAAAAACTATTTTTTTCATATCGATGTAGTAAAGCAATAAAACATTATCAAGAAGGGACAAATTTAAGTTTTTAATTCCAATATGGCTAGCAGTTAAATAGCTACTTGAAAAGCACTTAAATTGTTATCTTTGAAGGCTTATTAAACTATCTATATCGATGAAATGGACTGCT
>JBKBOP010000070.1:3461-10434 GCA_046293575.1 Flavobacterium sp.
TTTTTTTTGTTTTTGTTTTATTTTCAACTATAACTTTATCTCAAAGCCTGCAATCCCCTGATGGTAAATTAGAAATGTCATTTGAATTAAGTGATTTAGGAGAACCATTATACCAATTAAAATTTAAAAATGAGGTGGTTATTGATCAAAGCAAATTGGGACTTGAGCTCAAAGAACTCTCCATTGCAAGGAAAGACAAACATTCAGAAGATTGGTTTTTGGGAGCCATTACCCACGAAAATACCAGAAAGACTTCCTTAAAATTAGATTTCCTTTCTCCCCGAGTAAAATACAAAGCCACAATCTACTCAGATACACCCGGTGCACATTGGGAAAACAATCCTAAAGCGTATCGAATTAGAACGATAAGAGTGAATTCAAAAAGCATATTACCAATAATCATTGCACCCAGTGGTGGAAATGCTATTCATTTTACTCCAGAAAAATAATCCTCCATGAATAAAATATATCTCGATCATGCTGCCACCACCTATCTCTATCCAGAAGTCATAGATGAATTGTTGGCTGTAGCATTGAATGAATTTGGCAATCCTTCATCAACGTATACCCAAGGGAGGTCTGCAAAAGTGATTTTGGAAAATTCTCGAAAAAAAATTGCTTCCTATTTGAATGCAAGTTCGCAAGAAATTATTTTTACTTCAGGAGGAACAGAAGCCAACAATTGGGTGATTCAAAATGCTGTACAAAAATTAGAGGTAAAACGCATCATCAGCACACGAACAGAACATCATGCTGTTTTATATCCTGTCTTAGAGGTTCAAAATACAACAGATACCGAAGTTGTGTTTCTAAAAGTGTCTCCACAAGGCAATATTGATATACAAGAGTTAGAGAAGCTACTTGAAGAGAAAGTTCCCACCTTGGTGAGTCTTATGCACGTGAATAATGAAACGGGTGTGATACACGATATACAACTGATTGGAGAAATGTGTAAAAAGTATGAAGCCTTTTTTCATTCTGATACGGTTCAAAGCATAGGGAAAACACATTTTGATTTACAAAAAATCCCCGTTGATTTCATGACGGCAAGTGCTCATAAATTTCACGGACCCAAGGGAGTTGGTTTTTTATTCGTACGAAAGAATGTAGCCATGCAATCTCTTTTTTTAGGAGGAGAACAAGAAAAGGGTTTGAGGGCAGGCACTGAGGCATTGCATCAAATTGCAGCCATGACCAAAGCGTTGGAAATGAGTTATACATTCTTGCATGAAAACCAAAACAAAATAGAAAACCTAAGGAGTGCAACCATTCAACTTTTCGATGAGCATATGCCAGGATTTAAAATAAATGGTTCTGTGGATGGTTTTTACCCAATATTGAATATTCAGCTGCCTTTGCCTGATGAAAAAACGACTATGCTTTTGTTTTCATTAGATTTAAAAGGAATTGCGGTGTCACGGGGAAGTGCTTGTCAGTCAGGTAGTAGTAAGCCTTCACATGTGTTGGCAGAAATGCTTTCCGATGACGAACTGAAAAAACCCAGTATCAGGATTTCTTTTGATGCTTCAAATACTGTGGAGGAAATCATTTTTTTAATTGAAGCTCTGAAAACAATTTAACATGTCTAAAAAGTTCAACTTTATCATCTTGTTGGGATGCATCGTTTTGATTTCGTGTGCAAAGAAAAAACAGCAAACTAATGTAACTTCCGGAAACGAAATAATTCGATATGCTAAAGGATTGTCCATCATTCCTTATGATAAGTACACCAAAGTAACCTTATCGAATCCTTGGCCAGGTGCTACTGAACAGTACACGTACATCTTGCATGAGGAAAGTTTTGAATTTCCAGATAGTTTAAAATCGTATGTTTCCATACAGGTACCCATTCAAACGATAGTAGCAACCTCCACAACGCATATACCACCCCTTGAAATGTTAGGTGTTGAAGAGAGTCTTGTCGGGTTTCCCAATACGAATTATGTTTCCTCAGAAGCTACCAGAAAACGAATCGATGCAGGAAAGGTGAGAGAGGTGGGTAACAATTTAAGTCTAAACAGGGAAGTGCTCATTGATATGCAACCAGATCTTATCATGGGATTTGGCGTTGACGGTGAAAAAAAGGCCTATGAAGATTTAAAAAACAGCGGACTAAACATCATGTATAATGGCGATTGGACCGAACAACATCCTCTCGGAAAAGCAGAATGGATTTTATTATTTGGGGCGTTATATGGAAAGGAATCACTGGCCTCAGAAACCTTCTCAAAAATTGAAAGTGAATTTAATGATGCTAAAAAATTAGTGGAGTCCATTCATATGAAACCCACCATTATGAGCGGTTCAATCTATCAAGACCAATGGTACCTCCCTCATGGAAATAGCTGGGCGGCCCAATTCTTGAACGAAGCTGGAGGAGAGTATCTTTGGAAAAACAATCATGGCGAAGGAAGTTTGGCTTTGTCTTTTGAAACAGTGTTGGAAAAAGCACAACATGCTGATTTTTGGATTGGCCCAGGGCAATTTAATTCTTATGAGCAGATGTTGAAGTCCAATCCCAATTATGTTCACTTTAAATCTTTTCAGGAAAAAAAGATATACACATTTAGCAATAAAAAAGGTTCAACGGGTGGTGTCATTTATTTTGAATTGGCTTCATCAAGACCTGATTGGGTACTAAAAGACCTGATTAAAATTTTACATCCCGAACTTATGCTAGAGCATACTTTGGTGTTTTTTGAGCCACTTCAATAGGACAAACCACTTATCTTTGGATTTTTAAAGTAACCATTGCACTCATTTAAAACTAAAAATAGATTTTTGTTTACCGCTCTATCAGGACTTCTTCTCTTCCTGTTTGGATTAAATCTTTCGTTAGGTTCTGTATCTATTCCCTTAGAATCTGTTGTTGATTCTTTATTTGGCACGGAAATTAAAAAAAGCTGGGAAATTATTCTTTGGAATTTTAGATTACCGAAAGCTATAACGGCCGTTTTAGTGGGAATGGGACTTTCACTTTCAGGGTTGTTGATGCAAACCTTATTTAGGAATCCTTTAGCCGGACCTTATGTGTTGGGGTTGAGTTCGGGAGCAAGTCTTGGGGTGGCATTTGTGATTATGGGGAGTAGTTTTTTACCTGTATTTTTAATAAACGAGTTTGGTATGGTACTAGCCTCGGCTTTGGGTAGTTTTTTGGTTTTAATGGCTGTTTTGGTGGTTTCACAAAAGCTACGTGATACTATGGCCATACTCATCGTTGGATTGATGTTTGGAAGTTTTACGTCAGCAATTGTGAGTGTACTGAGTTATTTTAGTACGGCCCAAGAATTACAGAAATTTACGTTTTGGTCGATGGGGAGTTTGTCGAATGTATCTGGAACGTCTTTACTAATTTTGACAGTTTGTTGTTTTTCTGGTGTTGTCATCAGTGTCTTTAGTATCAAACCCTTAAATGCCTTATTATTAGGAGAAAATTACGCCAAGACCTTAGGTTTAAATTTCAACCGCACTCGAATGTTAATTATTTTGGCAACATCCATTTTGGCTGGTGGAATAACTGCGTTTGTGGGACCCATAGCTTTTATTGGATTGGCAGTGCCTCATATCGCAAAATTGATTTTTCAAACCAGTAATCATTACACTTTATTCTGGAGTACACTACTGTTGGGAGCCATAACGATGTTGGTTTGTGATAGCATAGCACAATTGCCTGGTTCAGATTATACGTTGCCCATTAATGCCATCACTTCAGTGGTAGGAGCTCCTGTCGTAGTTTGGCTCTTGGTTCGCAAAAGAAAAATATTGTATTAAAATCATTGATATTTCTCTTCCATTAGAGAATACACACCACAAAAGTGGAATAGTGAAAAGACATTACATTGCCACTTCTTCACGAAATTTAATAAGCTGTTAGCCTTCACTTTTTTCTTTATAAAAAAGTACACATATTTTTTTCAAACCCTACTCATTCTCGGCCAATACATTACCAATTTAAATAATACAATTATCATTTAGAATAGTGTAACCCAGACTCATGCTTCCAAGGCTATCTTCGTAAAATAAAGATAGATTATGAAAAGACTTGAAAATAAATGTGCCGTCATCACTGGTGGTGCGGGAAGTATTGGTAAATCAACCGCAAAACTTTTTTTAGAGCAGGGTGCTAAAGTGTTGTTGGTTGACCTTGATGAAAAATCCCTAAAAGAAGCTATTGATGAACTGGGTGGAAAAGATGTAAATTATTGTGTAGCCAATGTGACAAAAGCTGCTGAGGTTAAAAACTATGCAGACGAAGCGTTAAAACTATTCGGTAATGTAGATATATTTTTTAATAATGCGGGCATTGAAGGTGTTGTGAAACCTGTTGAAGATTATCCCGAAGAAATTTTCGACAAAGTAATTGATGTGAATGTAAAAGGTGTTTGGCTAGGAAATAAATATATGTCACCATTAATGAATAATGGAGGCAGCATCATCATGAGTTCCTCAGTTGCAGGATTAGGTGGCACTCCCAATGTGAGTGCATATGTGATTAGCAAACATGCAGTTATTGGCGTTATGAGAAATTTAGCTCTTGAACTTGCACCTAGAAAAATAAGAGTAAATACAATTAATCCCTCTCCAGTTGATAATAGAATGATGCGTTCTTTAGAAGATGGTTTTGCACCTAGTCAGGGGGATGAAGCCAAAAAGGGGTTTGAACAAACCATAC
Source organism: Flavobacterium sp. (assembly GCA_046293575.1). Taxonomy (GTDB): domain Bacteria; phylum Bacteroidota; class Bacteroidia; order Flavobacteriales; family Flavobacteriaceae; genus Flavobacterium. Next base: position 8,134 of record JBKBOP010000070.1, read on the forward strand.
CCTTGGGCAGGTATGCAAAGCCCGAAGAAATAGCCAATTTGGTTTTGTTTCTTGCTAGTGATGAAAGCCAATTTATAACCGGCACGACACAAGTGATTGATGGCGGAATGACCACTTAAACAGAAATTACAAAAGAATTAGTAAGTATAGATATTGATTCATTTGGTCAATATTTTTTTTAAAATAACACTCAAAATGGAAATAATAGAACAAATAATACCAATGCCTCGCATTGGGGATAAAGCTCCCGAATTTAAGGCCATCACGACACAAGGTGAAATCAAGTTTCCGGCAGATTATAAAGATAAATGGGTGATACTGTTTAGCCATCCTGCTGACTTCACACCGGTCTGTACTTCTGAGTTTATCACTTTTGCAGCTAGAGAGCCAGAGTTTACGGCTTTAAACTGCCAGTTGGTAGGCTTGTCTATTGATGGGCTCTACAGCCATATTGCTTGGTTAAGAACTATCAAGGAAAAAATTGAATTTAAAGGAATGAAAAACATAGAGGTGAAATTTCCTTTGATTGAGGACATCACTATGGAGGTGGCTAAAAAATATGGAATGATTCAACCGGGGGAGAGTTCAACCAAAGCCGTGAGAGCGGTATTCTTCATTGATCCCAATGGAATGATTCGAGCCATTATATATTATCCTCTTTCCTTGGGAAGAAATTTTGATGAATTAAAAAGAGCCTTAATTGCCATGCAAACTGCAGATGCCCATTCCATAGCAACGCCGGCAGATTGGCAACCCGGAGATGATGTGATTGTGCCACCCGCAGAATCATGTGGAGTAGCCAAAGACAGAATGGAAGTAAATGAAGAAGGAGTGACTTGCTCAGATTGGTTTTTTTGTACAAAACCTCTACCTATCGAAAAAATTAAAATGCAGTAGTATAGAGCCCTATTTTAAAAATGTTGAATCAATTTGAAAAACAATCGCAAAGGAATTATTTATTGACCTTAACAAAATAAAGAAAATTGCGTTTGTTTTATCACCAAAATTTTCTACAATCTTAAATGGTTTTTGGTTTCTAGAGGTTTTTTTCACCGTAATTCACTAGAAATTGTTCTGATATAAGCAATTAAAAAATTAATAAATCATGGACCAACTAGCAAAAACCAATAGAATACTGATATTTATCCTTCTCACCGTTATTATTCTCTATTTTGGTGCTCCGTTTTTAATCCCCTTCATCTTTGCAATTTTATTTTCTTTTTTGATGATTCCTCTAAATAACTTTTTAGAAAGAGTAGGCTTAAATCGGATTATGGCCTCACTTTTGAGTACGCTTGTGGTTTTTATTGTGTTTGGTGGAACATTATTCTTAATTATAAATCAGATTAATCTATTTGCATCCGATATGCCTTCCATGGAAGACAAAGTCACGTCTTTAATTGAGAGTAGCCAAAATAAAATTGAGACCGCAACTAATTTAACGTTTACAGAGCAGAATGACTTGCTTAAAAAGAGATCAGATCAGATTATTGGGAAAATTGAACCCTTTGTTACAAAATTTTTCGGAAATGTCTTTAGTACTGTTTTCAGCTTCTTTTTGATTTTGGTATATGTGTTTTTATTGCTCTTATACAAGAAGAAAATATTTAACTTTATGATGATGTATATACCAACTACAGATAAAAGTTCTGCCAGAGATACCCTTGGCAAAATAAAAAAAGTGGCATTTCATTATTTATGGGGCCGACTTCAAGTAATGATTTTATTGGGAGTTCTATTTTTCATCACGTTTTTATCCTTTGGTCTGCCTTACGCATTATTGTTTTCATTGTTTGGTGCAGTCATAACCATTATTCCATATGTTGGTCCATTACTTAGTGGTTTACTACCCATTATGTTTTCCTTTTTGTATTTCGATAGCTTGCAAAAGATTTTAATTTTTTCAAGTGTTGTAATTGTTATTCAGTTAATTGAAAGTTACGTGTTTGAACCACTGCTACTCGGTAAAGAAGTTAAATTAAATGCTATGGTAATAATTATCTCCATTGTAATGGGTGGAATAATCTGGGGATTGGCTGGCATGATTTTGTTTGTTCCCATTTTTGCAATTATTAAAATCATCTCTCTCCACCATTCCGGATTAAAACCCATTGGGTTTTTATTAGGACAAGATGAACTTGAAGAATTCGAAAAATAGTTCTAAAGCGTAAATTAAAGTTTTTGCAAAAAGGGTAGTTTTGAGCTTCGTATGACATTTTCTAAAATTTGAATTTTGAGCTTTGCATGAAGTTAAGTGGTAAAATTGCTACCTTCGTGAATTCCGAAAACGAAGTTCAAATG
>JBKBOP010000071.1:0-10308 GCA_046293575.1 Flavobacterium sp.
CTAAAACTTTTGATACGCCATTTTTAAATCCATTAATATTATCTAAAAATTCTTGGCCTTCAGGTTTCAAATTATCACCTACAAAAAACCTTTGATCTAAAAAATCAGCTTTATCCTGAACTTCATAATCCTGAGGATTATCAACAGTTGCCATCATTTCAGTTTTTAAATTCTCAATGAAATTATAAAAGTTGTTTGATAACTTTTCAACTTCTTTAGCTTGAGAAAGAAGTGGACCGAACTTTTCAGGTTGAGATACCATTTGCATTTCCATTGCTTTCAACTCACCATCAATTCGTTCCTTAGCATCTTGATTGGATAAAGTTAATTTTTCTGTCATCAATCCAAATGCGGATAATACTTCTTTTGACATGTTCAATGCCAACATCGCGATGAAAACCAAGTACATTAGGTTAATCATCTTCTGTCTAGGGGTTAATTTTCCTCCTGCCATGCTTAGTTAATTTGTTTAGTTAGTTGTAATTATTAACCTTTGTTACCCATTGCAGATAACATTCCACCATATACATTGTTCAAAGAAGCAATGTTGGCAGTCATGGCAACCATTTCTTGTTTTAATTTTGAAGCATTTTCAGCGATTTCTTTATTTGCTTCTGCATTTCTTGTAGCACTTTCCAATTGTACTTTGTACAAACTGTTTAGTGATTCCATTTGTGCAGCAGCCATAGATAACTCTTCGCTGTATTTTTTCTGAGAGGAAATTGAATCAACCGTTGGAGAAATTCCTTTGGCAGCAGATTCAAAGTTTTTAATGCTAGAGCTTAAGCTGGTCATTAATTCACCATCAATTCTAGCTTCTTTAAGCATAGCATCTAATTTTTGAGATAAAATGCCTTGGGCGTCTTCCTTTACAGCCGCTTTAGATTTTGCTTCTCCCCCAGCTAATTCTGGATATACTAAAGACCAGTCTAATTCATTGTCAACAGGTTCAAAAGCTGAAAGGGCGAAAATGATGGCCTCAGTAACAAGACCTATAGTTAACATCACGTTACCGGTCAAAGGTCCAATTTCAAAGTGAATGATTTTGAAAAGTGCTCCAACGATTACAACTGCCGCACCCATACCGTATGCGAAGTTCATTGCTTTTTTGCTTAAAAGTGCCATAATTCTGAAAAAATTTAGTTAGTTAAGTTAATTTGAAAATAATTTATAGTTGGTTTTTTTTAATATTATCTAGCTCGGCCACGGTTATTTGCATTACCAGTAACCTGAGTTCCCATATAATCTTGTACAGTTCTGAAGCCGATGTAGCTTCTAGCAGAATCTGCATATTCATAGTCTCTTGTACTTACCTGAAGGAAGTAGGCCACGTCTTTCCATGAACCACCTCTAATTACTTTACGTTGATTGTTTCTGTCATTTACCGAAGGGTTCATCGTAGATACATACTCATAAGCAGCCGCATCATATGACGAATCCGTCCACTCAGACACATTTCCAGCCATGTTGTAAAGGTTATAATTATTGGGCTCATAAGATTTAGCTTCAACAGTGTATAATGCACCATCTGCAGCATAATCCCCTCTATTAGGTTTAAAGTTTGCCAAATAACAGGCTCTATCATTTTTGGCATAGTGACTTCCCCAAGGAAAAGTTGCAGACTCCAAACCGCCACGGGCAGCATATTCCCATTCAGCCTCAGAAGGCAAACGGAATGAGTTCACTTGGTTGCGGTTCTTCTTTTTGGATTTCAAATAAATATTTTTATTTAAAGTTCTCCAGGCACAAAAGGCTTTTGCTTGAGTCCAGTTAACACCCACTACAGGGTATTCACTGTAGGCTTGATGCCAAAAATAATCGTTGTGCATGGGTTCGTTATAGGAATATGCGAAGTCTTTAATCCATACAGTTGTATCAGGATATACTTTTACATTTTCGGTTTTGATGAAGTCTGATCTTTTACCTGTTTTAGCTTTCGCAGCGGCCTCAATATCCATCCAAGTATAACGGAATTTAAGTTTATTTACATCCATGATTCTTAAACCATTGTATGATTCGGCAGCTGGAAGGTATAATGAATCCATTACCTCAACATAGTATTCATCTGGGAACTTTGAAGTGTCGGTAATCACTTTCACCTTTCTGTTTAATCTTCTCCCTGCGTATTCATCATCCTCAGTTCCAAGACTATAGTAATTCTCATACATGTACTTATCATAAGGAGTCATTTTTTCTGGGTCAGAGTCACTAAAAGCATAATCACCGATGCTACTGCCCCCTTTTTTACCAGAACCACGACCACCCTCGCCAGAAGTTTGCCCAACTTCGTCTGCAAGAATAGCAAGTTTCATTCTGATGGTGGAATCTTTTACCCACTCAATAAACTGACGATACTCACTGTTGGTGATTTCAGTTTCATCCATGTAAAAAGAACGAACTGTGACCATTTTAGGTGGAGCATCCATTACATTGGCTAAATCATCATCAGACTTACCCATAAGATAAGCTCCTCCGGGAATCAAAGTCATACCATAAGGTTTTTCTGGATGCCATTTCTTACCTGGCACCCCAACTAACTCACCTTTATCGCTTGACCCACAGCCAATAAACAAGAGCAAGGCTGCTGAAAGTGTAACTAACTTCTTCATATCTATTTGGGTTATCATGTATTCAATTTTTAAGGTCGTAAACCTATCCATTATTTTTTAATTATCCAATTAATGTGAATTAAAATTTGAAATCTTGGTCAAATCTATAAATTCAATTTGAACTAAAAAAGAAAAATATCGACTAAATGCTATTTTTATCGATAAAATGCGTTTTTTTAGTTTATTTGTAATATTTTAATTATAATCAAGCAATGCTTTTCCTTTGGGCTTTCCACCATCTTTCTGGTATTTCTTGATCACATGCTTTTAAATATTCTTCATGTGAACAAGGCAATAACGCATTTCGCTTAGCTTTATTGTTTAAATTGTGATAATTCGGCACTTCCATCCACCATCGATCTGTTTGAAGACTCTTTACAAATATAAGCTCTAGATCATCAACTGGCACAATAAATTTCACAAAGTTATTTTGATTGACTCCAGGAAGCTCATTTCTTCTAAAATGGAAGCCTTCGATGAAATACCAGATCATTTGAGATAATAATACTGATTCTTGCTTATTATTACTAATGTTAAAAATGGAAAATACTTTAAGCTTTTCACTTAATCCTGAATAACGAGCAAGCACGCACGCTTCCTTTCCTGAAAAACCATTAGGCATAAAGTTGAATGTGGAACCGTTTTCTGTCGACTTAACAGCGGTTATATCAAAGGAAAGAATATCAGCATCGCGAATAACGGGCTCTGCCAAAGATAACTGTTGGGTGACATCTCCCAACCTATAGGCATCAAAATACAATTTATCCATCAAATCAATTTCCTCCTGGGGGTTGTAATACGTTTGATACCCTAGGTTGGAAAAATTGAAAAGATTATGAGGTTCGTTGATAATCATTTTAGACAAATACGATTGTGCCGTATGCTTTACTTCGTCTTTTCCAAAATCAAATTTGGCATCGATTCCCACTAAATTGACCATTTGATCAAGTTTGTCAAAACTCCTATAAATAGGATAAGTCAAATCCTGACTTCCACCAATAATAATGGGATGAATTCCCATCTTTAAAAGGGTACTTACCAATTCAGTAACGGCATAATAAGTGTCTGATAAATCTCTTCCTGGGAGTAAATTCCCTAAGTCTGCCATACTAACTTCCCAGTTACCTGGAAACAAAGCATAGAATTCTTTTCTAAATTCGATTAAATCGATGGTTTGCTCATGGGTTCCCCTACATTCGTAAATGCCAAAAAATGCAAGCTTCACCTGTTCCAAATTGGGAAATTCCTTTGAGGTGTGAAAAGAAATTTTTTTGCCAAGATGTTGTGAACTTAATGTATTTATTACATCTGTTACCTCTTGTTCAACGGGTTCTAAAAAATCAAAAACCATGTTATTATTTCTTAGTAGTCTTTTTGGCTTTGGTGGTGGTTTTCTTGGGTGTGTTTTTTTCAAGTAACTCAAGAACTTCTTCGAGTGTTAATTTTTCTGCATCAACACCTTTTGGTAGCTCTATTTTAGTTTTGCCTTTTAAAATGACATGTCTACCCCATCGTGCTTTTTCTACCTTTATATTTTGTGCTTCCCAGTGGTGTATGACTTTGTCCTTGTCTTTTTGAATCTTATCTTCAATAAGTTCTTCCAGATTAGATTGGCTTAATTGGTCAAAGTTGTACTTCTTACTCACATTAATAAAAGTGTTGTTCCATTTGATAAAAGGGCCAAATCTTCCAACTCCTTTTTGTATGGGCAAATCTTGATAAGTACCAATGGGAGCATCTGCTTTGTTCTTTTCATCAACCATCGCTTTGGCTTCTTCTAAGGAAACATCCAAAGGGTCTTTTCCTTTAGGTAAAGATATAAAGGTTTTACCCCATCTCACATAAGGTCCATACCGTCCATTATTCACTTCGAGTTCTTCGCCATTGTAATTTCCTAGCATTTTTGGCAATAAAAACAACGAAAGTGCTTCCTCTAAAGTAATAGTTCCAATATTTTGATCCTGCATAAGGCTGGCAAATTGCTTTTCGTCGTCATCTGCTTCGCCTAATTGAACCATAGGTCCAAATTTTCCAAGTCTTACTGATACTTGCTTTTGGGTTTTAGGATCCATTCCTAAAATGCGTTCGCCACTTTCTCTTTCTGCATTCTCTTCAACATCTTTTACATTGGGATGGAAATGGTTGTAAAATTCACGCATCATTTTGGTCCAATCTTCATTGCCTTCAGCAATCTCATCAAAATCTTGTTCCACTTTAGCTGTAAAATGGTAGTCCATAATAGAGGCAAAATTCTTGACCAAAAAGTCATTTACAATAATACCAATGTCTGTGGGCACTAATTTGCCTTTATCAGAACCTGTATTTTCATTTACAACTTTTTCTTGAACCGAGTCATTTTTAAGCTGTAGCACCTTGTATTTTCGTTCTTCTCCTTCAGAATTTCCTTTTTCAACATAATTTCTATTGATGATTGTTGAAATCGTTGGAGCATAGGTGGAGGGTCTTCCAATTCCTAATTCTTCTAATTTCTTCACAAGTGAAGCTTCGGTATATCGTGAAGGTGGTCTTGAAAAACGCTCTGTGGCGGTTAAATTATTTCTCAGCAGTTTCTCATTGATTTTCATAGCAGGCAACATGCCCTCTTGCTCTTCATCTTCGTCGTCATTGCTTTCAAGATACACTTTTAAGAAACCTTCAAACTTAATAACTTCTCCGTTGGCTTGAAAAGTTTCTTTATGATTGTCTGCATTGATGGCCACTTGCGTTCTCTCCAATTCTGCCTCACTCATTTGTGAAGCAAGGGTTCGCTTCCATATCAAATCATATAATCTGGATTGATCTCTGTCCAAATTGACATTATGAACCGACATGTCTGTGGGTCTTATGGCTTCGTGGGCTTCTTGAGCACCTTTTGATTTATTAGCAAAATTGCGAGGCTTACTGAATTCTGCTCCATAGGAACGAGTAATTTCAGCTTTGGCAGCATTCATCGCTTCTTGTGACAAATTCACACTATCTGTTCTCATGTAGGTAATCAAACCAGCCTCATAAAGCCTTTGTGCTACTTGCATAGTAATGCCCACAGGAAAATATAATTTTCTTGCAGCTTCTTGTTGTAACGTTGATGTAGTAAAAGGTGGAGCGGGTGATTTCTTGGCCGGTTTGGTTTCGAGTCCGGTTACTTTATAATTTGAGCCAATATTCTTATTTAAAAAGGCTTTTGCCTCTTCAAAACTTTCGAAATTTTTAGGTAATTTGGCCTTGAACGTTTTTCCAGCTTCATTTGAAAATTCTGCTGAAATGGAGAAGGTAGCAACAGAATTGAAGTTCTGGATTTCTCTCTCGCGTTCAACTACTAATCGCACAGATACAGATTGCACCCTTCCTGCAGAAAGTCCTCCCTTTACTTTTTTCCAAAGTACGGGGGAAAGTTCATAACCCACCAAACGATCGAGTACCCTCCTCGCCTGTTGTGCATTCACTAAATTATAATCAATACCTCTAGGATTGTCAATCGCTTTTTGAATAGCCGATTTTGTAATTTCGTGAAAAACGATTCTTTTAGTCTTTTTGGGGTCTAATTTCAATTCTTCAGCCAAATGCCAAGAAATGGCTTCCCCTTCGCGGTCTTCATCGGAAGCTAACCAAACCATTTCTGCTTTTTTGGAAAGGTCTTTGAGTTCCTTAACTAATTTCTTTTTATCAGCAGAAACTTCATATTTAGGTTTGAAATCGTTTTCTACATCAACTCCAATTTCTTTGGAGGGAAGATCGGCAATATGGCCAAAACTTGAGGCCACTTGATAATCTTTTCCCAAAAATTTCTCAATGGTTTTTGCTTTTGCTGGTGACTCTACAATCACTAAATTCTTTGCCATAAACGATTTCTTTGGCAACAAAAGTAGAGGTTTTTTTTAAACTTTTGATTCCACCCTAATTTCATGCAACATATTTAAGCCATAAAATGTTTTGTTAACATCCTGCCAACTTGTCAGTTTCTGACTTTTAGTATTATCTTTGCCTTGAAAAATTCCGATAGTTTTAGAAATGGAGAAAATTATAGACGAAAAGAAACAAGGAACAAGTTTAGTGCTTGAACAAAAAGAGGAAAACAGTAAAAAACTTTTTATTGAAAGTTATGGCTGTCAGATGAATTTCTCTGATAGTGAGATCGTAGCCTCTATTCTTCACGGACAAGGTTATAATACGACTCAAAAACTAGAAGAAGCCGATTTAGTTCTAGTCAACACTTGTTCCATCCGTGATAAAGCGGAACAAACCGTTCGAAAAAGACTTGAAAAATATAATGCCGTAAAAAAAATAAATCCAAAAATGAAAGTGGGTGTTTTAGGTTGCATGGCCGAACGCCTTAAAAGTAAATTTTTGGAAGAAGAAAAAATTGTGGATATGGTGGTTGGACCAGATGCCTACAAAGATTTACCCAACTTACTCAAAGAGGTTGAAGAAGGTCGTGATGCCATTAATGTCATTTTATCTAAAGACGAAACCTATGGCGATATTGCTCCAGTACGTTTGAATAGCAACGGAGTCAACGCCTATGTATCCATCACTAGAGGTTGCGATAACATGTGTACTTTTTGTGTGGTTCCCTTCACTCGCGGGAGAGAAAGAAGTCGCGAGCCTGAAAGTATTTTGAATGAAATTGCAGATTTGTCTGAAAAAGGATTTAAAGAGGTTACACTTCTTGGTCAAAATGTAGATAGTTATTTGTGGTATGGCGGTGGGTTAAAAAAAGATTTTGACAAAGCCACTGAAATCCAAAGGGCTACTGCGGTAGATTTTGCTCAACTTTTAGAAATATGTGCAAAACAATTTCCTAAAATGCGTTTTCGATTTTCTACTTCCAATCCACAGGACATGCATGAAGATGTTTTGCATGTTATTGCAAAGTACCACAACGTTTGTAATTATATTCACTTACCTGTTCAAAGTGGAAGTACGCGAATTCTGAAAGAAATGAATCGTCAGCACACCCGAGAGGAATACATGGTTTTGGTAGATAAAATCATTTCAATCATTCCAGATTGTTCCATTTCACAAGATATCATCACAGGATTTCCCACCGAAACTGAAGAAGACCATCAAGACACCCTTAGTCTAATGGAATATGTTGGATATGATTTTGGATATATGTTTGCTTATTCCGAAAGACCTGGGACGATGGCAGCCAGAAAATTGGAAGACGATGTTCCAGAATCTGTAAAAAAGAGACGCTTACAAGAGGTTGTAGATTTACAACAAAAAATTTCCCTTGAAAGAACCAAACGATTTTTAGGAAAAACAGTTGAAGTATTGATTGAGAAAACATCCAAAAAATCAGAACATCACTGGTCGGGAAGAAACTCTCAAAACACCACCGTAGTATTTCCGAAAGAAAATTATAAAACTGGTGATTTTGTTTTAGTTGAAATCACAGATTGTACGAGTTCTACTTTAATTGGAAAACCAATAGGTTATTCTGATATGCAATAATTTATTTCTAAAGCACCGCTATGGAAAGTATACAGGCCATCAAACAGCGTTTTGAAATCATTGGAAACGATTTAAAATTAAATCGAGCCATTGAAAAAGCGATTCAAGTAGCTCCCACAGATATATCCGTTTTAGTAACTGGAGAAAGTGGAGTTGGAAAAGAAAGCATTCCCAAAATCATTCATTCCCTTTCACACCGAAAGCATGGAAAGTACATTGCCGTTAACTGTGGAGCCATACCAGAAGGCACCATTGATAGTGAACTTTTTGGACATGAAAAAGGATCGTTTACAGGAGCTACCTCTACGCGGGCAGGTTACTTTGAAGTGGCTGATGGCGGCACCATTTTTTTGGATGAAGTGGGTGAACTACCGTTAACGACCCAAGTGAGATTACTTAGAGTTTTAGAAAACGGAGAATTCATCAAAGTGGGGTCTTCTCAGGTTCAAAAAACAAACGTGCGAATTGTTGCAGCCACCAATGTCAAAATGATTGAGGCCATTGAAAAAGGGAAGTTTAGAGAAGATTTATACTATCGCCTCAGTACCGTAGAAATTTCATTGCCTCCCCTTCGTGAAAGAAAAGAGGATATTCATATTTTGTTTAGAAAATTTGCCGCAGATTTTGCACACAAATACAAAATGCCACCTATTAAACTGGATGAAAATGCAGTGCAGTTGCTCTTAAAATATAGATGGAGTGGCAACATTCGTCAACTTCGAAACGTTGCTGAACAGATTTCGGTATTGGAAACCAACAGAAACATCAGTTTTCAAACACTCAGCGGTTATTTACCCCAAGAAGGCAGTCAGCTTCCCGCCATAGTGAAAGCCACCAAAAGTGAAGGCGACTTCAGTAGCGAAAGAGAAATTCTTTATAAGGTGCTGTTTGATATGAAAAGTGACCTGAATGACCTCAAAAAACTCACCCTAGAATTGATGCAAAACGGCAGTGCTCAAGTAAAGGAATCCAGCCAAAGTCTCATTCAAAAAATATACGGCAAAAAAGAGGAACTGATTCACACTGAAAAGGAATCCTCTTACCAAGCCATTCCTCTCGACAATATTGATGACCAAGAAGAGTTAATGGATGATGAAAGTCAAGATTATTTATTTGCCGAAACCATCGAGGAAGAAGAAACCTTGCGATTGGACCAAAAGGAAATTGAACTTATCAAAAAAGCCCTCGACCGCAACAAAGGAAAAAGAAAAGCTGCCGCCGATGAACTTGGAATTTCTGAACGAACCCTTTATCGTAAAATAAAACAATTTGACTTGTAACATGAGAAAAATTATATTCCTATTCTTGGCACTAATAGTTAGCAGTTGCAAATACTACAACTTTACAGGCACAGGAAAAATTGATGCCGACACCTTTCAAGTAAATTATTTTCAGAACACTGCTGAGTTATTTGAACCTGGTATTGACCGAGATTTTACATTGGCATTGCAAGATTTGATTCAAAATCAAACCAATTTAAACCTAGTTAATTCGGGAGCTGATTTGGTCTATGAAGGAGAAATTGTAGACTTTAGGATAAGCCCTATGACGGCTACAGCCGACCAGCGAGCGGCTCAAAACCGAGTCACCATGAGTGTTAATGTTCGCTTTATCAACAACAAAAAGGAAGAAGACAATTTTGAAAAACGATTTTCATTTTTCTATGATTATCCCGGAAATCAACAATTGACAGGACCCACCTTACAAGCCGCCAAAGATGAAATGTTTGAAAGAATCACCCAAGACATTTTTAATGCTTCGTTAGCAAAATGGTAAAAAATTCTTAACATTTTTCCTATCTTTGATTCCAACAAACCTATAAAATAGTGAACGTAACGGAATACACTTACTTATTGAACCATCCAAATGCTGTCAATGAAAAACAAGCAAAAGCATTGGAATTGGTCATAGAGAGTTTTCCTTATTTCCAAAGTGCCAGAGCATTATACCTTAAAGGTCTTTATAATCAAGATAGTTACAAATATAATTTTGTACTAAAACAAACAGCAGCTCACACCATAGATCGGAGCGTACTTTTTGACTTCATTACCTCAGATGAATTTACCATTATCGATAGCAATGTGTATGAGCGTAAACTGCAAGAATTGATGCAAATGGATGTTCATTCCAGCGAGGTTATAACAGAAACATTTCAACCTAAAAAAAATGAAACGGATTTAATTCAAAATAAAGAAGTTCATTTAGTTGAAGAAATAGATGAAAACGAAGCTGAAGAGGAAATCAT
>JBKBOP010000072.1:0-10081 GCA_046293575.1 Flavobacterium sp.
ATTCTGTGTTATAGTAATGTTTAAAATGTGGCAGAAAATCTTTTTCAATATCGTGAAGTTCAAAATAGACTTCGTGTAATTTGTGGTTGCATTGTTCGCAAAACCAAAGCAATCCATCGGTAAATCCTTTTCCAGCTCTTTTGCGTTCGATGACCAAGCCCACGGAGTTTTCACTTCTCACCGGTGAGTGCGGGGTTTTGGCTGGATGTAAGTACATATCTCCAGCATTCAAAATAAATTCTTTGCGTTCACCTTCTTCTTGAATGATGACTTTGGCGGTGCCTTCCAATTGATAAAAAAGCTCTTCCGTTTCGTTATAGTGATAGTCTTTTCGAGCATTGGGACCGCCTACAATCATCACAATATAATCTTCGGAATCTACATAGATATTTTTGTTACCTACAGGAGGTTTCAGTAGATGACGGTGTTCATCAATCCATTGGTTCAAATTAAAAGGTGCTGGGATAGCCATCGGTATACATTTAGTGAGGTAAATTTACAAAATAAAAAAGGTTGACTTTCGCCAACCTTAGTTTTTATCATTTTAGCTCTTTTATCAGGTAGAGATATACAGGAAAGTGGTCAGAGAATCCTGGTTCTGAGTTGGAGTTTCTGAGAGGATACCCTTTATATTGTCCAGTTTTTTGCACCAAATAAGGTCTGTTGAATACACCAGCTCTCCAAAACCTAAAAGAAGAAAAATCATCTCTCATAAAGGGTTCTGTGAGCATCATTTGATCAAACAAGTCCCAAGCATCTCTCCAAGCCAGTGTTCCTACTCCTTTTTTAGATAATTCTTCCATGGGATTATAGACACCGCCCGGTTTTAATTGACTTCTTTTGCCAACGGCTCCTAATTCTTTTTTCACAGAATTATTAAACGGGCCATCGTTTAAATCGCCCATGGTAATCACTTTGGCATCTGGATTGATTTTTTGTAAGGAATCAATAATTCTTTTATTTAAAGCTCCAGCAGCTTCTCTATAAGGACTACTTCTTTTTTCACCACCCGAACGCGAGGGCCAGTGGTTTACTATAAAGTGCATTTCTTCACCGTCTAAATAACCAGTGACCAAAAGTTGGTCTCTAGACCGCAACCATTTTTCTGGATCATCCAATCTTCTGACTCTGAGGGGAACATTAATATAGCTCGTAGGTTTAAAATGTTTTTTCTGATATAAAAACCCAACATCAATACCTCTTCCGTCGGGTGAATCAAAGTGAACTATACCATAGTCGTGTTTTTTGAGATTGGGCATGTTGACCAAATCTTCTAAAACGGCTCTGTTCTCAATTTCACATACACCTATAATAGTTGGCGGATTGGGTTGTTGTTCACCCGTTCCGATATCTGCTACAACACGTTCAAGATTTTTTAGTTTTTGTTTGTATTTTGGACCTGTCCACCCTTTGGCTGGGGTGTATTCTTCATCATTGATACTATGGTCTCTAATAGTGTCAAATAGATTTTCAACATTGTAAAAGGCAATGGTGTGTATTTTAAATTTTTTTTGTTGTGACCAACCTGAAAAATTTACCAACAATACCAATGTTGAAAGTGTCAAAAAAGTAAGCTTCATTTTTCTAATATTAAATTAAGGTGAAGTCTAATACAAACTCCGCACCAAAAGTAAATAATTATGTCAAAAGATGTACATTTGCCCCGTGTTAAGTTATAATTAACATATTAATACTAAATGTTTTTCATTATGCAAAAATTCTATTTGAGCATTACCTTAGTAATGTTTTCATTGATTTCTATGGCTCAAACGGGTTCTACTTTAGAGGGAAAAGTAGTTGATTCCAAAACCCAGAGCCCACTGCAAAGTGTGGTGGTTTCTATTCAAAACACAGCATTAATGCAGATTACTGATACCAACGGTCAGTTTTTATTTCCTGATGTTCCTGTAGGGAAACATTTTATTTTAATTAATTCGCAGGGGTACATCAATCAATTGTTTGAAATTGAAGTGATTGAAAATCAAGCCCTAGATTTAGGAACAATTGTTCTAGAGTTTGATGTAGCTGACGATTTAGCACTTAACATTATTTCATTGTCTGAAAATGATTTAAGTGAGGACTTTGGTGGTGCAGATAATACTGCAGGTTTACTCCAAGCTTCCAGAGACACCTACAACCAAGCGGCTGCTTTTAATTGGAATTTAGGATGGTTTAGAATTCGTGGATTAGATAATGAATTGTCTACAACCATGATCAACGGTATAACCATGAACAAAATCGCAACCGGTAGACCACAATGGAATAACTGGGGTGGTTTAAATGATGCGACAAGAAATCAAGAATTTACGATGGGTTCAGCTCCATCTGACTATGTATTCGGTTCGATTCTTGGAACTCAAAATATAAATACCCGTGCTTCTTTTTACAGAAGTGGAAGCAGAGCTAATTTTGCAGTAGCCAATACTAATTACTCATACAGAGCAATGTTTACCCACGCTTCTGGAATGAATGAAAAAGGTTGGGCCTACACGCTTTCTGGATCCAGAAGATGGGCTCAAGAGGGAAATTTCCCCGGAACAGATTATGAAGGGAATTCTTTTCTAGCTAGTGTTGAAAAGAAAATTAATGACCAACACAGTATCAATGTTACTTCTGTGATTGCAGAAAATTCAAGAGGTAGGAATTCTTTCAATACAGGGGAAATCAATGACTTGATGGGAGAAACCTACAATAGTTTTTGGGGTTGGCAGAATGGTAAGAAAAGAAATTCAAGAGTGAGAAGTATCAACGAACCTTTCACTATCTTAAGTCACTATTGGAAGTTTAATAGTAAAACCCAGTTGAATACCAACGTAGCTTATCAATTTGGTAGATTTGCAGATTCAAGATTAGATTTTCAAAACGTTTTGAATCCAGACCCTACGTATTGGAGAAATATGCCTAGTTATTATTTGAACTATGCTGCTGGTGCTCCCAACTTTGGAGCGTTTGAAGCCCAACAAGATAACTTTAGAGCCAATTCACAAATCAATTGGGAAAGAATGTATCAAGCCAACAGAAATAGCTCTGATGGCAGAAGTGTCTATGTATTGTTTGAAGATGTCAATGAGGACAAGCAATTTACGGCAAATACTATTTTAAGTTCTCAATTGGCGGATAACATTTCTATGAATGCCAGCGTAAATTACAGAAGCTTAAAGTCTCACCAATTTAGAGAATTAACCGATTTATTAGGCGGGGGTTATTACAATGATTTTGATCCTTTTCAGCCTGATGGATTTCAAGATGCCGATTTAAACAATCCCGGAAGAACCGTTGGTGAAGGTGACAAATTTCGATACAACAATTTTTTAAGAGCTAATATAGTTGATGCTTTTACACAGTTCCTATTTAAATATAACAAAGTAGATTTTTACTTAGCTCAAACCTATTCAGTTACTCAATATGAAAGAGAAGGGCTTTACAGAAATCCAGTGTATGCTGATAACTCTTTTGGAAGAAGTGAAGTTGCAGAGTTTAAAAATTATGGTTTCAAAGGAGGGTTTACTTATAAGATAACCGGGCGTCATTTGATTGACTTTAATGCGGCACATTTAACCAAAGCACCCGTAATGAGAAATGTGTTTGCCAATGCCAGAATGAACAATGTTATTACGCCAAGAGTTGGTTCTGAGGAAATAAATAGTGTAGATGTTAGTTATATTATTAGAGCACCCAAATTTAAATCAAGAGTAACAGCCTTTTATAACGAAATCAACAATGCTACGCAAGTGTCATTCTTTTATCAAGAAGGAGGTCAAGGTCTAGGATTTGTTCAGGAAATTGTAACTGGAATTCAAAGAATAAACAAAGGAATTGAATTTGGAGCTGAATATAATTTATCTCAGACCGTATCGGTGAGAGGTGCTGCCAACCTAGCAGAGTATTTATATGGAAACAATCCACATGTGGCATTGAATTCTGATAATGTCATTACTGGTGATAACCAAGATAACATTGAACAAGGTTATAGTGATTTAGGAACGGCATTTCTTAAAAATTATAGAGCGTTTAGTGCACCAGAAAGAGCTTATTCTATTGGTTTAGAATACAGAAACCCAAAATTTTGGTGGATTGGAGCAGATATGAACCTTTTAACACATAGATATTTGAACGTATCTGCATTGCTAAGAACAGAAAGTTTTATCATCAATCCAGAAACGGGATTAGGATATGAAGGAGCCACCGAAGAATCAGTAAGAAACCTTTTAAAACAAGAAAGACTAGAAGATATGTACATCTTAAACATAAGAGGCGGAAAGTCTTGGAGGGTAAATTCTAAAAACAGAAATACCATTGGATTGTTTGCTACTTTAAATAATGCTATTGGAGAGAGATACAGAACGGGAGGTTTTGAACAAGCAAGAAAGGCAACCTTTGAGGCTCTTTCACAAGATGCCCAGCAACATTTTGATCCTGTTTCTGGTCAACTTGTCCAAAACACTAGAACTTTTGGACCAAGATATTTTTATTCCTTTGGAAGAAATTTCTTTGTCAACTTAACGTATAATTTTTAACCTATGAAAAAGTTATTTTATTTTTTGAACATCATCTTGTTGGCTTCTTTAGTAGTAGCCTGTACAAATGAAGATGATTTCGCAATTCCAGATTTCGCCACATCTTTCGTAGATAAAGATTTGAATGATTTCAGAAACTATGGTTCTGGTGCAGTTGAAATTCCATTAGATTACAAAGGGTGGGTTAATGTAAATACTCTAGGAAGTAGAGTTTGGCACGTTAGAAGAAACTTTATCAACAACGTAACAGAACAGCGTTATGTTGAGTTTTCGTCTTTTAATTCTAATTTAGCCAATGACCCCAACGATGAAGCTTGGTTAATTACCCCAAGACTCGATTTTCAATTGACGGAAAATGAAGCCATTGAAATAACTTCTAGAAGTAGATTTTTTAATGGTAATGTATTGGAAGTTTTAATTTCTGAGAATTTTTCTGGAAGAGCAGAAGACATTAATGATGCAGAGTGGACTCCAATTGAAATTAATATTCCAATAGCCTCTTCTAGTGCAATAGACCCTTTCACTGTATCTAATACGGTTGATATTAGCCGTGACAATCCGGTTCATATCGCTTTCAGATACCGAGGAAGCAGACAAAATAATCCAACTTCTACCATCCAAATAAGTAGAATTAAAATATTTGAAAATAGACCATAAAAAAATAGCTATGAAAACAAGATTTATTTTATTAATGATGACTCTGTCCATTTTTTACGCATGCGTAGACAGAGATTATGGTGTCCCTTCTTTAGAGGGAAATTGTGTGACCAAAACCGCCAATAAGTCAGTGGGTGATATTGTCAGTTTGGCAACAGCAGTTCCTGCTCTTTATGAAGCGGATGATATTATTGAAGCCTATGTTACTTCTAGTGATGAAGGAGGTAATTTCTTTAAAAATATCTCCATGGTTGCGACAGACAACTCAGTTGGATTTTCTATTCCTGTGGACCAAGTAACACTTTATGCTGATTATGAACCAGGAAGAAAAGTATATGTTAACTTAAAGGATAGGTTTATTTCTGTGGATCACAGTAGTATGGTTGTTGGAAATCAAAACATCAATCCTAGTTTTCCTTCTGGTTTGTCAAGATTAGAGTTGTTCCAATACAGAAACGTAATCCAGAAAAGTTGCGAGAAAGTAGACGAGGAAACTTTAGTGCTAAAAGATCTTAATATAGCTCAGGCAGTTAACAATGCCAACCTTCATAAAATCATTGAATTTGAAAACGTTCAATTTACGGGGCCTTCTATCGGAAAAACATTTTTTGATGCTAGTTTAAACAATTCAGGAAATGCAACTAATCACGAACTCATTGATGAAAATGGCAATGTAGTTATTGTTAGAGTGAGTTTGTTCTCCAATTTTTCTGGGGTGAAAGTACCTACAGGGAGTGGTAAAGTGAGAGGGGTTTTGACCAAATTCAATAATACCTTTCAATTTATGCCTAGAAGTTTAAGCGACATTAAGTTGGACAATCCTAGAATTGACAATACCGTTTACTTAGAGAGTTTGAATGAAACTTTTGAAAGTTTTAATACCAATGTAACTAGTTTTCAAAATTACATTAATTATGATTTTGCAGGTTCCAAATTATGGAGAGTCGCTACTTTTGGTGGGAATAAGTACATTCAAATGTCCTCATTTACTTCAAATACTGCTCAACAAGACCCATTAAATAAGTCTTATTTTATAGTGCCGGTTAATTTTACGGCGATCAATACGCTATCTTTTAAGACCAAAGCTGGTTTTGCTAACGGTGCGTGTTTAAGAGTGTATCTAAGTACTGAGTTTATTCCTTTCGTAGATATCAATCAGTTTAATAAAATAGATATTACTTCTCAGGTGAATATTGACCCAGGTCAAGCTTCTGGATATCCAAACGATTTTACCAATAGTGGGGTTTTTAACATTCCTACTTCATTGGTCGGTAATGGATTTATCATTTTTGAATATACAGGTGGATATGGATTAACTCCAATTGTCACCACTACTATGCAAATCGATGATATTGTAATAAACTAAGAAGTTTAGATTTGATATACTAAAAAGCGAGGCCCTAAACCTCGCTTTTTTTATTGTCATTGCTTCATTACTTTAACCACTTTTTCACTCTTGCCATCATGCAATCTAATGAGATACAATCCAGAAGGATAATTTGAGAATGATAAAGTTTCTTTGGTTGTTCCTCCTTCTAGCTTTTGACCATTAATAGAATAGATTTCATAAGACGGTTGTTCAGTAGAGGTTTGCACATAAACCACATCACGAGTTACAGTAGGATAGACCGCCCAATTAGGCACTGTTGTGTTGGTTATACTTAATGAATTCCAAGGATCCGCTGCCGCAGGACCATTCCAAATCATGGTTACCAAATAAGGATTGTCAATAAAAGGATTACGATTTCCTTGAAGGGTTTCCAACAAATCATTCCTCACCATTTCATAAGGTGAAACAGGATCTTGCTCATTCCATAATAAAAAGATATCTGGCATATCTCCCAACGGACTCATTGCGGTTGAACCTGCTCCCACATTAACGGCCTCGCATTGTTCTCCATAGCGAAGGTACATATACATCATCATGCGTGCCACATCGCCCTTCCATTCATCTCCAGGATAAAAGAAATTCCCAATATTACCACCGTTTCCACTGCCTTGAATAAATCTTCGATTACCTCTATGGGAATTCATCTGAGCATCAATCGCTCTTAAATTGTGTACATCTGCACCAACACCATCAAAACCTAAATTTGGATTTCCTAATGAACGCGGATACACATGCTCACGGTTCCATAAACCTATACAACCCGAAAAAGTACAATTATCATCTTTAAAACGGGTTCTGTCTGACATAAAAACACCATCACTATCATTGTATCCATAAATTAAAAACACGTTGTTAGGATTCTCTGGGTCTATATCAGAAATTTTAATAGCTTCCCATGTGCCCGGGGTGTACGACAGAAAGGTGTGGTGCGTTTGAGTAATCAGAAGCGCAATTTGGTCTTTAAGAGCCTCACCGCTTACATTAAAATCAATGGAACTGTAATAGGCTGGAATCTGACCGTAAAAAGCCATAGACCACCCCGCAACTAGCAAGAGTAGTAATTTTTTCATGAATTGTGGTATTTAAGGGGCCAATAAAATCGGCAAAATTTGTTTTTGTACTTCAAAAGTAGACGCTACAAATTACTTTTACCTTATACCAATGTTAAATAATCATAAACCCCTTTGTTTTTAAAGGGTTTTCTCAATAATGAATGATAAAAATGTAAGATTTTATTATTTGGTGCTACTGCATTTTAGTTGCGGTATCAAAATGCTTTTCGTTGAATCTTTTAAGGTAACAACTTCTTTTGCCACATCATTCGGTATAGTGAGAGACAAAACATACTGTGCAATTTTACATCCTTTTTCTGTTCTAATGAGAACTCCTGATCCTCTGCAAATTTTATATGAAGTATCTAATAATTCATCAAACCAAGCTGTGTTTCCATCTGTAGAAATGAAAATAGTTCTTTCCAAACAGGTGAATGTCCAAGCTTTTCCTTTGTCAAAATGTGGCTTGGCGTAGGCTTCAAATTTAGGTTTTGTCCAGTTTTCTGTAGCATCGGATCCTATAAAGACAGCATTTTCGGACATCAGTTTAAAATAGGTCTTAAAGTCGGCTTGTGCTGCTGCTTGATGCCATAGATTCAAGGTTTGATCTACCTCTGTCTTCTCATCGACATTTTCTGTGCATTAAAAAAAAAGAATTCATCCTATATTTAAAAATGAAAATGGCCGCATAGGGGAGAATTTAAGTGTTGAATTTCTAAGCTAAAAAATAGTATTTTTATACAATCTTTGAATTAGCAAATCAAAAGCAGAACTATGAAAACGAATACTAGTGGTTTTTTGAGGTTGACCTTTTTAATGCTTTTCTTTTTTAATAGCCATGCTCAACAACCAGATTCACTAATCAAGATTTTAAAAAAAGACACACCCTCCGACCGATTTAAGACCGAAATAAAACTTTCACAATACTATTTGAATGTAAATCAAGATTCTTCCTATCACTATGCAAAAAGAGCTTTACTGTCCGCTCAAAAAGTAAAAAATGACACTTCCATTGCAAAATCCTACAGGTGGTTAGGGGAGTGGTACCAAAACAAATCTAAGTATAGCGAATCTGCTATTCAGTATTGGGAAGCTATCAAATTAGCCCAAAAAATTAAAGACAAAAGTATCGAGTCGGCTGCCTACAACGGACTAGGAATTACCTATTATCTTCAAAATGACCTCCAAAAAGCAGAGGAATTTGTTCAAAAAGCAGCCCAACTTAGATATGAAATTGAAGATTATACCTATTATTCCGTATTGCTTTCCAATCTAGCTGTAATTTATCTTCATAATAGAGAATTTGATAAGTCCATTGCACTTTTAAGACAAGCGGAACAGTCTTTATTAAAACAACCCGAAGGCGACTATATGGCGTCACTTTACAACACCTTAGGGGCAAGTTATCAAATGGCCTATCCCGAAAAGGATTCAGCAATTTATTATTACCGAAAAGGTTTAGAGGTGGCCAAACGATTTAAAATTCAACAAAATATTATGACGGGTTATCATAATTTGGGGGAAGATGCTTTGAGAAAGAGAAGTTTTGAAGAAGCCCTCAAGTATTTATACATGGCCTTGGAGATTAGTAAAACCCTTGGTAATGATTCTTACATCATGAGGATACAAAATACGTTGTCTGAGGCACATGCCAACAAAGGAGATTTCAAAAAAGCTTTAGAGCACAAGATGGACGAACTGACATTGAGCAATCAAATTTTTGAAACCGAAAAACAAAAAGTGATAAAGGAACTTGAGTTTAAGTTTGAAACTGCAGTAAAAGACCAAAAACTAGTAGAGCAAGAAGAAATAATTCAAAAATCTCTTTTAGAAGCGGAACGAGAAAAGAACAAAAGAAGCCGATTCATCTTCACTTTTTTACTAGCCTTCTTAATTTTCGCGTTTTGGTTGATTTACATGTCCCAAAAGAGAAAAGCGAAAGAAAAATTGGAAGCAGAGAAATCAAAAATATTTGAGAATATTGTACATGATATTAGAACACCTTTAACCCTAATCAAAGGGCCCATAGAGGTTATTAAAAATCAAAATCTAAGCCCTGAAATACATAGTTCACTAAAGGTGATTGATGTGCAGTCTGAAAAACTACTCTCCTTAGTGAATGAATTATTGGATGCTTCAAAACTAGAGAAGGGGAAATATACTCCAGTTTGGAAAATAGGAAATCCCAATGTAGAGTTAGAAAGAGTAGTAGACGGTTTAAAGGAGGCTATGGCCGAAAAAAACATTTCACTAAAGGTTACCTCGCTCGAAATAGACAACAATGTAAATTATCCTTCCGATGTTTTTGAAAAAGTAGTATCAAATCTGTTGAGCAATGCAGTGAAGTTTACACCATTAGATGGAGACATTAGAATTGAAGGAAACTTTGATAACAACTGCATCAAAATAAGTGTGTTTAACTCGGGCTCAACCCTTCCCACTCAAGAAAAAGAAAAAGTTTTTGA
>JBKBOP010000073.1:0-10069 GCA_046293575.1 Flavobacterium sp.
CAATATCCAAACAAGCATTTGCAAAAAATCTATGTAAAAGATTTTCTAATTTGTCGGCATTTCTGTTATAGACTTTGTAAGTCGCAACTTTTTGAACTTCCGCAAATAAGTAAGTCGCTTCGTGCTTAGCATTTTTTATTCTTTCATCTACGGAATTACTTGCAAAACCAACTTTGTATAAGTCTTTAATATTCACAATTTGTGAGTTAGTTGATTTTGATTTCAATACGTAAATCCAACCTGATTGAATATCTTCTTCTTTTACAAGTCCCGTATTCACAAACAAATCTTGTTCGATTTTCTCATAAGTATTGGTAATCGATTTTCCGTTTTTTTGGATTTGTTTACCTAATGAGCGATAGAGCATATTACTGTAAGTAGCATTCTCAAAAATGGTTCTTGTTCTACCTTCAACTCTTACTCTGTTACCTGATTTTTGCTCCCATTCTTCTTTTTTCAAATTCGCTGATTCCAAATAGAGCAATAAGCCATCCATTAAATAAAAGTCGCCAACGTGTAGATTTTTTTCAATATTTGTAAATGGCAAAATCTTTCTTTTACCCTCTTTAATTTCTTTATGAACTTTTTGAAACATCAATTCATATTTCTCAAACTCTTTTTCTTTTAATGGTTTTCGTTGGGCAACAAAATCTGCTTCAGCTCTTTCTTCTGGGCGTGGTGTATGTTTGAATTTGAAAATATCTAAATCTTTATCAGAATCTAATAAACCTAAATCATCATCATTTAAAATGTCATCAATGGTTTGTTTTTCCATTTCCACATAACCCAAGAGGTTATGCCTGTCAAATGGTTTTAGAATTTTCTTTTGAGACTCATTTTCTCTAAAATTCTTCAGTTTTGCCATTAAACCGTATTCAGACATACTTGACTTATTTGGCTCTCTTTTGTTTTTATCGAAGAAAGCGTTTATCTCTTCAAACGAATCAATAAGCCTCTCTTCATCTGTTTTTACAGTCGAAGCTTTGGCTTTTGAATCTAACAAGCCAAAATCGTCATCATCAAAAATATCGTCTATTGTTAGTTTCTTTTTAGCCATTTGCAAGTGCTTTTTTTCGTTTCAACTCTCTTAAAAACACTAATGCTTCCGCCATTCTTTTTTCCT
Organism: Flavobacterium sp.; assembly: GCA_046293575.1. GTDB lineage: Bacteria > Bacteroidota > Bacteroidia > Flavobacteriales > Flavobacteriaceae > Flavobacterium. The sequence continues at coordinate 1,124 of JBKBOP010000073.1, forward strand.
TATGGTCAAATGCTTGAATGTTCGGTTGCTCTCCATTGTTGTTTTTTACCCATTCTTTGATTTTTGGCCATAACAAAATCGCTTCTTCTTCGGTCATTTCAAATTTGGTAGATTGAATATGCTCGTCTATTAGTTTTAAAACTTGGGTTGTAACCGACTTTGATAAAATCTCAAAGGCTTTTTGAAACGGATTTATTCTATCAATCAGGTCAATGTGGATGTCATCAATATTAATAAAGCTACCTGCTCCTCTTATAAATCTTTTATCTCCTTGTTCTTCGATTGTACTATTTTTAAGTACTGAATCAACTACTACGTGTTGTCTAACCGCTTCTACATCTTCATCACTCAAATCAGGATAAATTTCTCGGATGATTTTAGGAATCAAAACCGTATTGATAACCTCCGGCTCAACATTGCCCGGCATTGCTTTAAGCATCTGTGGGTTTTGCAATAATTTTGCCTTTAAGTCATTCAAATCGGTATCTATAATGTCTTTGGCTCTTTGAGAAGTCGGCAACTTAAAACCTCTAATTTTAATAGTTTTATCATCATCTTCTTCGTCATCATCATCATCTTTTTTAAGTTTGAATTTGAAGTTAGGTGCCAAAACTTGCTCCATTAGTAAAGACGCCGTAATGGCTTTTAGCATATTATTTACAGAAAGCTTTACATCATCATCCTCAGCATCAGGTTGAGCAATTAGATTTGTAAATTGTGCGTGAATTTTATTATTGCTATCTCTTGTTGCTCTGCCAATAATTTGAATAATTTCAGTTAGTGAACCTCTGTAACCTATGGTTAAAGCGTGTTGGCAATAGGGCCAATCAAAGCCTTCTTTTGCCATTCCTAAAGCAATAATAATATCAATATCATCTGCCGATTTTACTTCACGTAAATACGCACTTATTTTATCTCTTGATTTGGGGTTGTCATTTACTAAATCGGCAACTTTTAGGGTTTTGCCTGTTTTGTGGCTTTTAATGTGTAAAACGCCTGTGTTTTCATCTTGAAAATCTAATTCACCTAAAACATCAATGATATGATTGACTTCTTCATATTTTTCTTTTGAAGATTCAGCAGAGTTTACACTAGGTATGTGAATAATCGTTTTTTGGTTTTCATCTATGATTTCTGCCAATGCAGAAATTCCTGTTTCAGGATTCTTTTTAAAATATCTGCCTGTGTAAAAATGGTAACCAATTCCCAAGGATTTTAAATACTCATAGCCGTTTAATTGTTGGTAGTATGAATAGGTTACTTTAGTGAATTTTGCTTCATCTTCTGGCATTAAAACGGGCACATTATCTCCTCTGAAATAAGAGCCTGTCATAGCCACAATATGAGCAGTTGAATTTTTCATAATGCTTTTTAGCACTTGCCCTAAGATATTGTCGCCTTCTGCTGATACGTGGTGGAATTCATCAATAGCCACTAATGTGTCATCTAATTTTTTCACATCTAAACCATCAAAAGCAAAACGTAACGTAGCGTGAGTGCAAACCAATATTGGTTCATCAGATTCCAAAAAATTCAAGAAAGCCGTTACTTTACTTTTCTCTTCGCCTGGTGTACAGAGATTATATTTTGGATTTGGATTCCAATCGGCAAAAAAGCCATATTGTTTTAGTTCTGTTGAGCCAAAAGATGCTCCAATAGATTTTTCAGGAACGGCAACAATTACTTTTTTAATGCCTTGGTTTTTTAGTTTGTCCAAAGCAATAAACATTAAAGCTCTTGATTTACCTGATGCTGGCGGTGCTTTTAGCAATAAGTATTGTGCAGACCTGCCTTCATAAGCTTTCTCTTGCATTTCTCGCATACCAAACGCATTAGTGCTTTTGCTTTTCCCTGTTTGGTCGTATGTTACGTGTACTAAATTTGGCATCTTTTAATCTTTTTTAGTCGGAAGTTGATTTTTAATTATCTTATCAAAATCACTTTCAAATAATCTATCCTGAATTATTCTATATTTTTCAAATTCACTTTCTGCGTGAGCTTTGGCGATTTCAGCAGTTACTTTGCCTACATTTTGTAATATCTCTCTATCGGTAGCTTCTATAAATTTATTTAAACGAGTTTCCCAATCTTCCATAGTCATAGGGATTTGACGGATGGCCATATCTTCTGCAATATCTAAATAGGCCGAAACCAATCGTTGCAATTGTTGCATTTCATTTTCGGACAAATAGTTTTTAGCTACGCTCACATCAAATTTTTGGATTTTACCTTTCGGAGCATCTTGCCAAGTGGTTAATCCCATATTTTCTTTTTGGTGGTCTGCTCTATTTACAATTACTTCTGCCGCTGTTTGGCCGTGTATTGCCCAATGCAGTTTGTTTTGTACGGTAGCAAAAAATCGTTTGGTTGCTTGTGCACTCAAATCATAGTCAATAGCTGTTGCATAAATGTCTGTTATCTTTTGATAGAACTTCCTTTCGCTCAAACGAATTTCTCTGATGCGTTGTAGCTGTTCTTCAAAGTATTTTTTGCCGAGAATAGTGCCATCATTTATTAGACGCTCATCATCCATTGCAAAACCTTTAATGGTAAACTCTTGCACAATCTGCGTTGCCCATTTGCGAAATAGTACAGCTCGTTCAGAGTTTACTTTATACCCAACAGCAATAATGGCTGAAAGGCTGTAGTGCTTTGTATCATAGCTTTTGCCATCTTTGGCAGTTATTCGAAAATTTCGAAGAACTGAACTTTCCTCCAATTCACTATCTGAAAAAATCTTTTTGAGGTGATAATTTACGGTATGTGTTTCTACATTATATAGCGTACCCATCATTTTTTGTGTCAGCCATACATTTTCGTCCGCATAAATGGCATCTACGCCACCTTCACCCGTTGCTGCAATAAAGGTTAAGTATTCAGCAGTGGAAGAACGAACCATTGATACCTCATCTTTATTAACTTTCTTTTTACTCATTTTCTCAATTCTTAATGTATTGTGTATTTACCATCTTCGGCAGTGTGTCGGAAATCCCGACATACTGAATTTTCATCCAATTCGGCATCTTCAAATATTTTTTTGAGGTGTTCGGTTATGGTAGAACGCCCTTTTTCAAAGAGTTCAGCTATTGTTTTTTGCGTTAACCAAAGTGTTTTGTCTTGATAAAAAACGTCTATATTTACTTTGCCACTTTCGGTTTTGAAAATAACAAAGTTGTTTATAGGCTGTAAATCGCTATTTTTATCTTCTATACTCATTTCACTGTCTTTTTTCTCGTTTTCTTCTGCTTTGCAAAAAGCGTATCTTTTTGTAGCATTTCTTCATACTGTTTAAACAAGTACTCCAAACGCTCAGTATCATTTTTAAAAGGTTGCAAGCGGTAACATTGCTCTATGGCAGTATCTAACTCTTGATGGGCTTGTAGCAAACCTTTGGGCATTGTAGTTGGATTGTACAACTGTGCCATTGTTTTGCTGGGGTGTTTCGCTCGCTCGTCTAAAATATCATAAACATATTGGTTTAAATTTTCCTTTTGTTTGGTGGTAATGTCTGGAAAAGGGAATGTGTTGTAGCAGAGCTTTGCTGAATACCTTAGACGCTCTTCTAATTTACCACCCACATTTCTAACCCAAACCATATGCATACGGGAAGTGACTACTGCAAATAGCCAGGGTTCTTTTGTGGCAATAATTAAATTTGAATCACTTGCTTTATAACTTGAGTCGAAATAGCCAATAGGAATGTAATCTCTATTTTCAGATGAATGTCTAGGTATTAAAATAAAATCTTGTCCATCAGGTTGCGTAATTTGTGCAAATAGATGCGGTATTGCCGATAATTGAGGTCTTGCAGAATTTAATCGTACAATCTCATTTTTGTCAACTCTCTCTTTAACTAAAGGAAGTTTTTCATACTCGCTTTTTTCAACTCCTTCCAACCAAAGACAAAATCTATTTTTCCCATTCAGGAATTCGTGAGCGGATAATATTGGTTTTATCCATTTTCCTGCATTAGGTTCTTTTTCTAAAAACTCTTTTTTCTCTTGTTCAGTAAAAAGTAAATTACCATCGTCCGCAGGCATATTACCAAAATTCATTTCCGAAAATTTAGATAAAGGCTTATCTTTTTTTGAAACTACTAAATTTGAAGCATCAACTAAATAAGGATTAATATTTTTCGCTTCTTGTTTAAATTTATCTTTAAACAAATATTTTGGTTGCGTTGATACATTTCTTAAACCAAGAATGATAACCGTCACACCGGCATTACCTTTAGCATTGTTTACCCATTTAAACGATTGATAAGCAAAATCAATCTCTATTTTATCAGAAAGAATTCTACTCCACGTTAGTGCAACTTGGTCGCCTTGACAAACAGAATTGGTTGACACAAAAGCACATTTGGCATTATTTCCTTTTATGAAGTTTGCTCCTTTGTAAAACCAAGCAGCGATATAATCTAAACTTTTATAGTCTTTAGAAAATACAAGTTTCATATCATCTTTTTGGTCTTTATCTTGATTTCGACTTCCCAAATAAGGCGGATTTCCAATAATATAAACTTCATCCTTATCAGTAATAGGGCAAACGGCATTCCAATCTTCTCTGGTGGCATTGCCTCTTTTAATTTGTCCTGCTTCTTTTAATGGAAGTATGGGTTTTGATTTTCCGTAATCAAACAATCGTTCTTCAAAAACTTTGTTCATTTGGTGTTCTGCCAACCAAAGCGAGAGAATTGCCATTTCGTGGGCAAAATCGTCAATCTCAATTCCATAAAATTGGGAAAGTTGTATTTCAGTCCATTTTATGGTTGGGGCATTGCCTTCTAAATCGGTGATTTTTTCTAAAATGAGAATTTCTAAAAGACGTATTTCTTTGTAGGTGATAATCAAGAAATTTCCACTTCCACAAGCAGGGTCAAAAAATTTGATTTTTGAAATTCTTTTGATGAGTGATCTTAATTGGCTTATTGTAGTAGCATTTTCATAAGCTTCATACAATTCATCAAGAAATAATGGTTTTATCAGTTTCTTGATATTTTCAACTGATGTGTAATGCATTCCTAAATCGCTTCTGTATTCAGGAATTACTACCGCCTGTATCATTGACCCAAAAATATCAGGGTTAATGTCTTTCCATTGTAATTCGCCTAATTCAATAAGTGTTTTTCTTGCTTTTGATGTAAATAGGGGCGAGTTTATTTTTTGATTAAACAAGCCACCATTTACATAAGGGAATTTGGCTAAAAAGTCAGGATAACCCTTTCCGCTTTCCGTATCTAAGCGGTCAAACAAGCTATCTAAAAATGTATGTGTATCTTTTCCGTTTTCTGTTGTGTGTTGTGCTAAAGTGTTCGTGAAAATGCTGTCTTGCTCAAATATTTCGGTGTCTTCTGCAAAAAAGCAAAACAACAAACGAGATAAGAAAATATTGAGATTGTGAATACTTTCTTTTGAATTGTAAATCGATGGGTTTTCATCAATTAACAAATCATACAAAGAAGCCATTTTATACGATGCGTTTCTATCCGCTTCATTGTTGTTGGTAGCATTGTAAACTTCGCTACCTGCCAAAGGCAAAAAGAAATCAAAATAGTTGGGTAACTCTTTTAATTTAATGTCTAAATTCTTGCCTAATTTCAGGTCTTTTGCTACGAGTTGTTTGTAGTCGGTAAGTATCGCAAATCGTGGTTGCTGTTTTAAAATGCGTTCATCTTTAGAAACATCCTCAATGCTACTTAACAGTTTGTCAGATGCCTCAACTTTATAGAATAGTTTCTTTTTATAAAGTAGCTCTCCATCAATCTTAGATAAGTTATAATCTCCTTTTTTTAGTCGTGTTACAGACGTTTTTGAAATGCCGTAGGCAACCAACAAATCAAAGGCAAACTCTTCTTTTGAGAAGTTGTCAATCAGGTGCTGTACGTTATGTTTTATTTCGGATGACTTCATTACTTATCTCTTAAATTTACTTTTTATTATTAGTTTTTTTGTTTATTTAATTTTTTATTAGACACATCAGTTTCCACAGGTATTAAACTATCAACATTAACATTAATCTTGTCACCTTCATTAGCAGTGAAATGATAAGCATTACCATCATATGAATATACAACAAAAAGTTCTTTTACGATATTAGGTACAGGATCTCTGCCAAAGACATCATTATCAACATTAAAACTTCTATAGCTATCTATATAAGGTTTAATCATATCGGTTACATTAATAAAGATTTCATTTTTCCCATATTGAGCATATAAAACTTTTATTTTTTTAAAGTTGCTAACCTCTTGCATTAGCTGATTGATTTGTTCATTTAAAATATTTATTTCGCTTTTTTTAGAGTTTATCCTATTTTCATGTTTTAATTCTAACTCAAAAATTTCATTTTTAAGTTGTGCAGCCTGTTCAATTGTAATCCTTCTGTCCTTCTCAGATTCTTCTTTCCATTTCCTTTTTTGACTTTCATAATACAGATAAACTAGATAAGCAAGATTCGCAAAAAATGGTATAATTGTAACTAAGATTATTGTAGATATAACAGGATATAATATCAATAATTTCCAGTCATTGCAATTACTGATGATGTAATCAATTTTGTTAATTGGTTTTATGGTAGCTTCATCAATAAAAAAGCTAACATAAAATATTTTCCAATTAAAAACGATCCATGATATTATGAAAGTACCATAAAGAGGACTTGTAGTCCTCTCATATAAAATAGAATTAATTGATTTTCTGAGCTCTGATACCATTATGAATACTGTTTTATAAACAATTTATTTTTTTTCTTCATCTCTTACAAAGATATGCATCACATTATAGCATTTTATTTTTTTTCTTAACAATCATACATACTGTCTACATATTGGTCCAATGCCTAATCGTATAGATTCACTGTCCGTTAATGGCCTTCCACAAATAGAACATTCACCTGTTTCCAAACCATAATGAATAATTGTTTGTTTTGTATTTTGACAAAATCTTGTAAAAGCTTGAAAAACCGGAAAGATGTTTTTTGCATTCAGATTAGACAATACATGCCCGTTTCTTGAAACTTTCATCACTTCTTTACCATTAGTGATATTCTTAACAAACAAAACATTGTTATTTCTTATCCTTTTTTCATGATGCTTTTCCGCAAAAAATGAAACTTGAATTTTTTCCATCTCATTCTCCTGATTTTGAAATAAAAAACGAATAATTGGAAAGTCTTGAGAACTCTTTCTCTTATCAAGTTCACTAAAAATTTGAGTAACATCAACAGACTTAAAAGGGAGTGGAGGTAAAGAAATCATGAAAGACAATAATTTACTTCCATATTTAGTTAAAGCAACAGAAGCAATAGAATGAGCTTCAACAATTTGCTCTGGTTCAACAACATTATTCTTAAAAAATCTTCTGGCTAACAGTTTAGAATGCCTATTCTCAAGCCCATAACAAACAGAAAATGCTTCAAAATCAGAAAACACACTCTCAAATACATGACCATCCAAATCTCTTTTAGCAATCTCTCGGCCTTTAAAAGGATCAGAATTGAGAACAATCATTCTGATATTCTCGGCATAAGGATTAACCAGATTAAATTCCTCAGGTAAAGCTTCAGTAATAATTAAATCATTATCAAATTTCAAATTACCATTACTTTGAAATTCCTTCAATTGCTTTTCAAGCCCATCATCAACCTTAAAATTCACCCCAACCTCAGCATACCCCAAATACTTAAAATAATCAATAACATATTGATTACTAACACCTATTTCCTTTGCCAGCTGAAAAAGCCTTTTCATAAATTAATTTAATTCATTGGTCAATAGACAAATATAATAATCCACTTAATAAGAATTTTACGGTTTTCCACATTTCCAAAAAAAAAGTGAAAAAACATCATTTCCACCCTTCTTTTTTAAAAAAATCACACCCCAATTTATGTAAAATCCCCGCTCCCGCCAGATTGCATCTGGTGGGCTATAGCTTCTCCAATAACTCCGATGCTTAACAATATCTCGCTGCCTCACGATTGCATCGAGTGGCCACTTAAAATCATTTTACCCGCTCCCGCCTCACGACCATTCGGGGGCATTTGGTGAGTCCTGATAGCAATAAAACCTTAATGACCTTAATGAAAAACCCTTAATGACCTTAATGTTTTAAAAAAAAGCCGTCAGCCCCCATTTCACTCAGCAACCCCTCTGTGAAACCCCGTGCAAACTTCTTGCAACGCTGTGTAACAACCCCACCCCAAAACCCCAAAACCCCAAAACCAAAAAACTATAAAACCAAAAACTAAAAAAAAATCAATTAGCGAATACATCCCCCTTAAAATCCCAATCGTATACAAAAACGATGAACCAAAAAACGAAAAACTAAAAAAACGGTTAACCCCAAAAACAAACAAAACCTTCCGCTCACATAAAATCTCCTTCGCAAGGGTTGAAATCTCCTTCGCAGGGGTCAAAATGTGCTTCGCAGCACACAAAATGTCTTTCGCAGGGGTCAAAATGTCCTTCGCAGCACCTAAAATGTCTTTCGCAAGGGTCAAAATGTGCTTCGCAGCACACAAAATGTCTTTCGCAGGGGTCGAAATGTGCTTCGCAGCACTCAAAATGTCTTTCGCAGCACCTAAAATGTCTTTCGCAGGGGTCGAAATGTCGTTCGCAAGGCAAAGCCTCCCGTTCGCAACGGTCGAAATGTCGTCCGCTACGATAAGAATGTCTTCCGCACCATGTGAAATGTCTTCCCCACCATGTAAAATAGCCTGCCCTGAGCAGTTTACCCTGAGCGATAGCCGAAGGGAAGGGTCCCGCTCATGTAAAATGTCCTCCCGCTCATGCAAAATGTCGTTCCGCTGATGTAAAATGTCGTCCCGCTGATGCAAAATGTCTTCCCGCTCATGTGAAATGTGCTCCCGCTGATGTGAAATGTCGTCCCGCTGATGTAAAATGTCTTCCCGCTGATGCAAAATGTCTTCCCGCTGATGTGAAATGTG
>JBKBOP010000074.1:0-10065 GCA_046293575.1 Flavobacterium sp.
CCCATGATGCAAGCAATGTTTTCCCCAAAGGTTTTTATTTCTAACGGTATCCATTTGGCGGTGGCAGGTAACAGTACTTGCTGACGGGCGATATGGTCGTATTCTATTAGGGTTTGTTCGCGTTCAAAAGTGGTGTTATTCACCACAGCTTTGAGGCCTACTTGGGTTTCTTGAGCTGTTCCTGTTGGTGTTATGGTGAAAGAGACCTCTGTTTCCATGCCCATTCTATCGATAGAAAAGGGTTGAGAAGTAGGCGAAACGTTCCACCCGTCGGGCACCTTAATGGATAAGTTGCCTTTTGTTGCATCCATTCCAGCTTTCACGATAACTTTTACCTTTTGCGGTTCGTTTTTCCTGAAGATGACCACTTTTTCTCGAAAGCGAACACTCACTTCAGGAACAATGTCTAGCGGTCGATAAACTTCGCCTTTCACGGGGTCGTTGTATTTATAAATTACCTCTTTCTCGAAGGTAATGGGAGTGCCCAAGATTTCCAATTCAAAAGCTAAAGTTACTTGACGTTGAATGTCTGGGAGTCCAATGAGGTGCTGTTCGTCCACCCGATACATCCCCAGCGTTCCTTCTTTTTCCAACCAGTAGGGATGGGTATAGTGTAGGCTGCTAGGAAGCTTATAATTGATTTCAATGTTTTCTGAAGTGTTATTTTGTAGTTGCTTTTGTTGTGGATGTTTTTCATTGCAAGGCAGCACCATAATGTTTTTTAGTTGCATTGCTACAGGACTACGATTGATGGCTTCAATACGAAGAGGTACTACACTTCCGGGGGTGTAATGTTGACGGTCTGCGACACCTTCCAAAAAGAGACCTGCACACGCATAAATGATTTTTTTGATTTCGTTGGTTTTCACTTCTCGCCAATGGGTGTCTTCTAGTTTTTGAATGAGTTGATAGGCTTTCATCAATTTGGGTAGACTTGCGGACGGATTGATAAAATCATATTCTTTTTCTACTACCTCAAGTATTTTACCGATGGCTACACCTCCTTTAATTCGTTTCCAAGAAGTGTCAATGCCTTCAAAGAGGTTCTTTTTGTCTGAGGGCATTTCACCTTTGATGAGTTCTAAGTATTCGATGTCTTCACCACGACTTCCGGTACTTCCGAAACCTTGAGATTGGTGTTGGCTTCTACTCAAAGAAGCAATTTCTTGATTTGATTTTCCAAAAAGTGGATAATATACCCCTGTTTCAAAATTGACGAGTTGGCTTTTGTCAGCTTTGTTGAATTGATCTCTACCGCCATAGAACCACCAACTGGTGTTGAAAAATAATCGTTTAGGTTTCCAAAGTGAAACGAACCTGAGTTGTTCAGAATATATTTTGGGGTCTGCTGTTTGTTCAAAGACTTCAAGGGATAACATTGCCGATGAGGTATGATGACCGTGGGTGGTTCCGGGAGAACGATGGTCAAAACGGTTGATGATGATATCGGGTCTAAATTTCCGAACGAGGTAAATCATATCTTCCATGACCTGTTCTTTGTCCCAAATTTTAAGTGTTTCAGTGGGGAGCTTTGAAAACCCGAAATCGTTGGCACGAGTAAACAATTGTTCACCTCCGTCAATTTTTCTAGCTTCTATAAGTTCTTGTGTTCTGATGACGCCAAGAAGTTCTCTGAGTTCAGGTCCAACAAGATTTTGTCCACCATCTCCTCTGGTCAATGACAAATAGGCTGTTCGAGCTTTTTGGTGGTTGGCCATATAGGAAATCAAACGGGTGTTTTCATCATCGGGGTGGGCGGCTACGTAGAGTACGGAACCCAGAAAATTCAGTTTTTGAATTTCGTGATAGATTTCGGAGGCGGTTAGTTTTGCGGGTTTTTGTGACCATGACTGGCTACATAAACTCAGGAAAATAAGGAGTAACGTTGTTTTTTTCATAGCTATTGATAGCCTAAAATTACAAATAATACTCAAATCGAAGAGGGATTAACACAATTTTTGATTTTTTGGGAATGTGGATTTTTGGTTTTGATGTTAGTTAGAACACGGATTTTGCTGATTGGCTTTGCCAAACGCTGGTTTTTGAGAATTTTTTTGAACACGGATTTTATGGATTGACAGCGTTTCAGACTTCCATCTTCCATCTTCCATCTCCCCCGCTTATATCCCAAATGTGTGTTCCAAATTACTGATACAATACGGTACGTGGTTTGTTGATTTCGAAATCGAGGTATCCAAAATCGGAGGTGCGGAATGAATTGAATTGGAATAGGTTTACGCCTTGATTGGATATGACTGGGAAATAGGAAATCGAAAGTTGAATGGAGTTAAAGACTAAGTAGTCGTTGGTGAGAATCACACCGAGGCTGAGTTTGTTGTATACACTACTTTTGATGAACTTCTCGGTGTCATTGCCGAGTACTGCTAGTGAGTAATTCGCAAATGGACTGATACGAAAACCTGCCCATTGCCAAGGAGAGTAGGATTGCGTTTGAAAGGAGACCACCCATTTTTTCGTTCCTAATAGTTTGAGGTCTTCAAAACCGATGAGTCCATTTTCTTGGTTGATATTGATGCGGTCCCCGACGCTATTGGCCCTTCGGTTACCAATAATTAAATCACTTTTCATAAATTGACGAATTCGCCATGTCCCTAAATTGAAGATAGGAGAGAAGTAGTTGATTTGATTAACCCATGCATTTTGTTCAGTTCTGTTATCTCGATAAAAACTTCCAAATTCAATGTTGGTACTAAAGTAGCCCCATTTAAAATAGTTGCCATAAGTACCTTTGACTCCCATATACAGTCTGCCGATGTGGTTTTTTTTCTGGTATCCCATATTTATACCTAAGTATTTACCAATGGGGACGTCTTCCACTATATTAAAGTTAAAGATATATTTATCTTGCACATAATTACGGGCAGAAATTCCTAGTCCACCAATATAAAACTGCTCGGCTGCAAAGAAATTTTCAGGATCAAAAATGCGTTCCGGAGCGTCTCTAAAGTTGAGATTCAGGTATCTGAATGTTGCCAAAATATTGGTCGTTCTAAAAGCAGGTAACAATCCTTGTCGAAAGGGAAAAGAGTGTCCAATCCAAAGGTCTATCACATCTGTTTTAAATGGTTGAAGATCATATTCGCCTGTTGGTCCTGGGATACTGTCTCTCAGGTAGCGTCGTTCGGTGAGTACACCACCTGCCCAACGGGTTAGGGGAGAGACAAAAGTCCTTTCAATTTCAATTCCTTGTTGGTAGTTCCTGTTAAGATCGGTTCGGTATCGAATTTGAGAGCGAATCAAAGAGCCTCCCACATTAGGTAGGGTGTATCGGGTAGAAAATGCGGTTCTGTTGTCTTTTAAATTTTGACGAAAGGAATTATCCCATTCATGTCCCCATCCTAGAACATTTCTTTCTGTAATGTCGTAAGTGATTCGATTGGTACTGGGTTGGATATTGGGGACTAAACTCCAAGAATCCAAGACGCGAATAACAATATCAACGCTATCTGTGCCTGGAACAGGTATAGGTTCCGTGCGAACACTTCGAATGAATCGCTGGCTTCTGATGATACGTTCGCTTTCCAACACTTTTAGAGAATCCAATTCCTGATGGATGTCAAAAAGTAAAAAGTTTTTAATGACTCTTTTTTTGGTTTTGGCATGGATGGCATTTCCAAATTTTGACAAAGGTCGAGTGGGTTCAGCTTCAGGTTTTAACACCGAATACCCAATAGGGTCTAAGGTCGTTATTTCAATATTTCGAATGATTTTACGTTCGTTGGCTACAAAGTTGCGATTTCCGATGAGTTGGTTGACGCCATCTACTTTTGTGCTATTCGTTGACCTAAATACTAAACGATGAAGAAACTTCCCTACTTTGGTTTTATTGGAATAATCTTCCAGCTTTTTGTATCCAATTTTAACCGAATCCACTTGTGGGATGCTATCTTGTGCTTTTGCTTCAAGAGAAAAAAAAAACAAGATGACACAAAGGATTTGGAGGCTTTTCATGGGCGGTTAGTCGGTAAATTCCTTAGTTTCGGAAGTGGGGTTGACTATTGAAACACCTTTTTGCATCAGAAGACTATTTGGATAAGTGATGATTTCGCCTTCTTGTGTCTTTAAATAGGTATGAAAACCTCTAATATCTAATATTTCTGCTTCAATGGGAAAATCTTTATCATGAATGCGAATATGGTCACCAATTTTAAAAGGAGCCGAAAAGAAGAGAATAATTCCCGAAGTCACATTGCTCAAAATGGACCACTGTGCAAACATGGCTACCCCAATCACTGCAAAAATGGAAGAAACGACTAAAATCACGTTTTGTGGCTGCACCCCCCAAATGACGAACATCACAATGAGAGCAATCGTGCCCAACAAGATGTTGAAGTATTTTACCACGAGATTTGCACGGTGTTCCAAAATCTCACTGATGCGTGCAAAACGACGCACGAGTTTTCCAAGAGAAACACGAAGAAAAATATAAGCAATAATGACAAAAATAGTGCTGAAAAATTCTATGTAAAAGCTACTTATAGGGTTGATGATTAACATAGGCTGAGTTGATAAAGTTTTTGATAAACTAAGTGCATGGGCATTCCTACCACATTAGCATAGGAGCCTTCAATTTTAGAAATGGCCGCGAGTCCAATCCAATCCTGAATACCATAGCTTCCTGCCTTGTCAAAAGGTTGGCAGCGATGGAGGTAATAATTCAATGCTTCGTCGGTCATGGGTTGGAAAGTTACCTTGGTAACGTCAAAAAGTGTTTCTGTGGTATGTTTGGTTTTAAAACACACCGATGTAATGACTTCATGGGTACTTCCCGAAAGCGAACGAAGCATGTGCAAGGCATCGTTTTCATCTTTGGGTTTGCCAAGGGCTTTTCCTTCCCACCAAACAATAGTATCGCTGGTGATGAGTAAGTCATTCTCTTGAAGTTCTCCTTCAAAGGCGTTGGCTTTTAGTTCTGCTAAGTAGTTGGTGATTTCTTCGGCTTTCAACGATTCGGGATACACTTCTTCCACGGGTTTGAGACGGATTTCATAATCAATATCCAATTCCATAAAGAATTCTTGTCGGCGTGGTGACCCCGAAGCCAAAATGATATGTATGTTTTTAAGTTTATGACGCAACATTATAATGAATATTAAATTGAAGAACCATCAAGGACAAAATTCCGAAAATAATCACCCATTTCAACACTTTGGAAATAAATCCAAATTGTTCTTGGGTGTGGGCTTTCCACAGGGAGACGGCGGTAAAAATTAGAGGTGCAATCACCAAGAACAGCAAATACCCCGTAATGATTAATAAATCTGATGCCATGAGGTATTTGTTGATATACCAAAAAAGGAGTACAAGAGGAATTAGATGCACCACAGCAGTTAATCGAGCCGTTTTCTGAATTCCCCAAGCCACCGGCAAGGTGCGAATCCCCATGGCTTTGTCGCCTTTTATATCTTGAAGGTCTTTTACCATTTCTCGTAAAAAATTCACCATCAATGCCAGTAGGGCATAATCATTCAGGATGCTGAATACCATCGCCATTTCTTTTTGATTGGCTTCATAGGTAGCCGGAAAAATATCAAACACCCCAATGATCCAAACGCTGATAGCGAGGGTAAGAGCTACAATCAAATTACCTACGATGATCACACCTTTCCATTGGGTGGCATACAAAAACAGCAAAGCGGCCACCAAAATAAAAAGCACTGCAAAACTGGGGCGGAGGATGACTTGCGACAAATAAAAACCCAATCCCACCCCAACGATATTGAAACCCACATAATAGTTATAAGCTACGGTTTCACTTATTTTGGTACCCACAATTCTTTGATGAGGTTTATTGATGGCATCGGTTTCTTGGTCGTAAATATTGTTGATGATGTATCCTGCGGCAGCTATTAAAACTGTTGACAACACGAGGCATCCAAATTGGAAATCGTTTAAGGCCAGTGCAATTCCACTCTTTTTTAAAAAGCCATAACGCACTAGTAGTTGCATCAGAGCTAATAAAACAAGATTTTCGATTCGGATGAGTTTCAATAATGATTTCATACCAATTAGTCGAATTTTGCATTAAAGTCTTTCATCCAGTTGCCATGCACTTTCATCACTTGCTCGATGACTTCTCTCACGGCTCCTTTACCTCCATTTTTATGAGAAACATATAAAGAGACTTCTTTAATTTCTGGGGAAGCATCTTGGGGACAACAAGGTAATCCTACGAGTTGCATTACATGATAATCTGGGAGGTCGTCACCCATGTAGAGGATATTTTCCATTTTTACACCATAGATGTCGCAGAATTCTTTTAGAGTCTCCACTTTGTCTGGAATGCCTAAATGGATGTTGGTGATACCGAGATTTCGCAAACGAATACGCACCCCTTCATTACTGCCGCCTGAAATGATGACCACGTGATAGCCACCTTCAACAGCTGCCTTTAGGGCATAGCCATCACGGATGTTCATGTCTCGAAGCATTTCTCCGTTAGAAGTAACATGCACGGTACCATCGGTAAGGACGCCGTCAACATCAAAAACGAAAGTGGTGATTTGGTGTAGGTATTCTTTATAACTTTTTGACATGGTTTTGAATCGATTCGGTTAATAATTGATATAGATGATTATGAGGAGTGCCCTCAAGTAATTTGATATGTTTTTGAATGGTTTTTTGGTCATTTCTTAAGGCAGGTCCGGTTTGGGCCTCTAAAGGGGACAGGTTGGTTATTTTTTCAGCCGTTTCCAAAATGAGTGGTTGCAGTAATTCAAAAGGCATTTGATATTGTTGACACAAATCTTCTCCTTGCACATAAAGATGATTCACGAAATTACACACAAATACAGCAGCAACATGAAGAGCCAAACGCTGTTCAGAATGGAACCAATGTATTTTAGAACTTAAAGATGTTGCCAGTGAAAGTAAGGAGGCAGCGTCTTCTGTGTTAGCAATTTCTAAACACAGTGGTACTTGTTGAAAATCAACTCCTTTTTCATGGCTAAAGGTTTGCAAAGGATAAAAGACACCTCCACGGTTTTTGGGGTGAATGGCTGTGATAGAGGCACTTCCTGAAGTATGTACCACCAATTTATTGTTAAAAGGTAGTGCTTTAGAAAGTGGGACAATAGCATCGTCAGAAACCGCCATTACATAGATATCAGCATCTAAAAGTTCCTCAAGCTGATTCGTAAAAAGAGGAGTGGGGTGTTTTAATTCTAAATCAGTAGGAGTACGTGAATACACCTGAACCACCTGAATGTCAGGTGCCTCTGTAAATGACCTTAATAAATGTCCGGCTACTCTTCCGGCACCCAATAGTATGACTCTAATCATGGAGCTAAAATACTAAAAAAAGACCCAAAGCAAATTTAAAATGAGTGTCCTGTTACACCCGCTTCAACTCTACTTAAAAATAAACTAAAAATAAAGTACTATCCTCTTTTTTGAAGTATTTTTGTGCCTTGGATTGAAACCTTTATACATGGACAAAAAACTGTTCTCCGTTTTATTTTCTACCCGATTGATGGCCTTTCTTTTTATTATTTTTGCGGCGGCCATGGCAGCGGGTACCTTTATAGAAAGTTATTACAATACCGACACTGCCCGTATTTGGGTTTATAATGCTTGGTGGTTTGAGGTCATCATGGTATTTTTCGTCATCAATTTTGTTGGGAATATCCAACGCTATCAATTGTATAAAAAAGAGAAGTGGGCTACGTTGTTGTTGCACCTTTCGTTTATTTTTATTTTAGTGGGAGCTTTTATCACCCGATACATTAGCTATGAGGGGATGATGCCCATCCGCGAAGGACAATCTGAAAATACATTTTACTCTGATAAAGCTCATTTAACCGCCTACATTGATGGTGAATACAGAGGTGAAATGAAACGCAAAACGATTGAGAAACCCTTGATACTTTCTCAAGCCACCAACAACCGATTTTCCGTTTCTGATCGATTTGATGAAGTTTCTTTTCAAATCGAATACAAGGAGTTCATTATGAATGTCACCGAAACCATTGAAGAAAATGAATCGGGAGAGTGGCATTTAAAACTCGTGGAATCTTCTGAAGGCTCTCGACATGAACATTGGTTGAAAGATGGTGAAGTGCAAAACATTCACAATGTATTGTATGCTTACAATAAGCCCACCCCAGGAGCGATTAACATCACCGGTTCGGGTGAGCAGTATTTTATGCAATCTTCTTTTGGAGGTGATTTTATGCGTATGGCTGATCAGTTTAAAGGTACGGTTTTCACGGATTCCGTTCAGCCATTGATGTTTCGTTCGCTCTATAACATTGCCGGAGCACAGTTTGTATTTCCCGAAGCTCCCGTTCGAGGCGTTAAGAAATATACTTCCAACAATGATTGGAAAGACAACCAATCTGATGATGCTCTGGTCGTCAATGTTAGAGTGGGAGAGCAACAACAAGAACTCACCTTGTTAGGTTCCAAAGGAAAGATGGGCGTGCCCCAATCGGTTTCATTAGGAGGACTTGATTTTACCTTATTGTTTGGAAGTAAGGTTCATGAACTACCCTTCAATATTAAGCTCAACAAATTTATTGCCGAACGTTATCCTGGCACCCTTAACAATTATTCAGCATTTGAAAGTCAGGTGACCGTGGAGGATGACAAAGCTTCCTTTGATGCCCGTATTTTTATGAATAACATTTTAGATCATCGGGGGTATCGGTTTTTTCAAGCGTCTTTTCACCCTGATGAGAAAGGCACTGTACTCTCTGTAAATCACGATTTTTGGGGTACATGGATTACTTACATAGGCTACTTTTTATTATACCTTGGATTGATGGCGATATTGTTTGACAAAAACACTCGTTTTGCTGATTTGAAACGAAAACTCAATGCCGTCAAAGTCAAAAAAGGCAAACTCATGCTGTTTGCTCTTTTTGCAAGTATAACCCTTTCTGCACAAGAAGCTTCGGCTCCGCATCGTGCTAAACCTAGTCTCGCAGAAATTGAAAAGTTTCTTGAAGAACGCATAGTTTCAAAAGAGCATGCTGCAAAATTTGGTGCCTTGGTCATTCAAGACCAAGGAGGACGTATGAAGCCTGTGAATACTTTTTCCAGCGAATTATTGCGTAAGGTCAGCAAGAGCGACCACTTCAAAGGTTTTAATTCAGATCAAGTGTTTTTGTCGATGGCACAATATCCTTACCATTGGATGGAAGTTCCCTTTATTTATCTCAAACGAGGGAATGACAGTTTGCGAAGTACCATTGGATTAGATTCCAAAGCTAAATTTGCCTCTTTTGTTAATTTTTTTGATGAGAATGGTAATTACAAATTATCTGAACTCATTGATGATGCTTCAAAATCGGCTATCCCAAATCAGTTTCAGAAAGATTTTATAGAGGTCAACAAACGAGTAGTATTGTTAAACACTGCCTTTAGTGGGGCTATTTTGAGGGTGTTCCCGGTTCCCGGTGATGAAAATAATACGTGGCTTTCGTTTCCTGAAACTTCAGATTCAGAAAATGAAGATATCAAATCCATTCGCAATTCCATTCCTTATTATTTTCAACTGTTGGAACAGGCCCATGAAACCAATGGCTATGCCAAAGCCGATGAATTGATTGAAGGTATCAAAAAATACCAAGTGAAATTCGGGAGTTCGGTGCGTCCCTCAGAATCCAGAATTAATGCAGAAATGGCCTATAATACCTATGATATTTTCAAAAGGTTGTTCTACCTTTATATGTTGGCCGGTTTGATGATGTTGGTCTTTACCATCATTCAGATTTTTAATCAACGCAAATGGGTGGGCGTGGTCATCAACGTATTTCATGGAATCATTGGATTGTTTTTTGTCCTGCACACTCTTGGTCTGATTGCCCGTTGGTATATTTCTGGACATGCTCCGTGGAGTGATGCCTATGAATCGATGATTTATGTGGCTTGGGCTACGATGTTCTTCGGATTGGCTTTTGATCGCAAATCTAAATTGACGGTGGCTTCGGCAGCATTTGTGACCTCCATGATTTTGATGATTGCCCATTGGAGTTGGATGGATCCATCCATTGCCAATTTGCAGCCGGTATTGAATTCATATTGGTTGATGATCCATGTATC
>JBKBOP010000075.1:0-10021 GCA_046293575.1 Flavobacterium sp.
GAAGTTACAACCACAATCAATACTTTATTAACTTCGCGTTGATTAGTATATGCTCCTCCCAAATCCCCTTCGATGGTTGCACTCAAGTTTTGAAGGATTTCAGTAAGTTTTTCGGCATAGGGTCTCATGGCCGTAATGGCATCTTGAGCTTTTTTCAACTTGGCCGCAGACACCATCTTCATAGCAGAAGTAATCTGCATGGTGGACTGAACCGAGGTAATCCTATTTCGTATTTCCTTTAAGTTTGCCATGTATTCTTAATGTGTCAATATACAATGTGTCAATGTGTCAATTTGTGATGATATGAGACATCAAACACTGCTAATTATTTATTATACTTTGCTGAAACTTCTTTCGCTGCTCTATCCAATACAGCGGTAATTTCATCGTCAATTTTACCTTTTTTCAAAAGCTCCATTGTTTCTTTATTTTGTAAACGAAGATATTCAATGTAGTCTTTCTCAAATTCTTTCACTTTGTTTACAGGAACGTTTCTCAATAGATTTTTTGTTCCTGCATAAATGATGGCGACTTGATCTTCAACTTTGAAAGGGTCGTTCACAGATTGCTTCAAAATTTCTACGTTACGACGACCTTTCTCAATTACGTTTAAAGTAACGGCATCTAAGTCTGAACCAAATTTTGCGAAAGCCTCCAATTCACGGAACTGAGCTTGGTCCAACTTCAAAGTACCTGATACTTTTTTCATAGATTTAATCTGAGCATTACCACCCACACGAGATACCGAAATACCCACGTTGATAGCTGGTCTTACCCCAGAGTTGAACAAATCAGACTCCAAGAAAATCTGACCATCTGTAATCGAAATTACGTTGGTGGGAATATAAGCAGAAACGTCACCCGCTTGCGTTTCAATAATTGGTAAAGCAGTTAAAGAACCTCCACCTTTCACCAATGGTTTTAATGAATCTGGAAGGTCGTTCATGTTTTTAGCGATTTCATCATCTGCTATCACTTTAGCGGCTCTCTCCAACAATCTTGAGTGAAGGTAGAAAACGTCACCAGGATACGCTTCACGTCCCGGAGGTCTTCTCAAAAGAAGCGATACCTCACGGTAAGCCACTGCTTGTTTAGACAAATCATCATAAATAATCAATGCTGGACGACCTGTGTCACGGAAATATTCTCCGATAGCTGCACCGGCCATGGGGGCATATACCTGCATAGGAGCAGGGTCAGAAGCATTTGCAGCTACAATAACGGTGTACGCCATAGCTCCTTTATCTTCTAAGGTCTTGGCAATACCTGCAACCGTTGAAGCTTTTTGCCCGATAGCTACATAGATACAAAATACAGGTTCCCCTGCATCAAAAAATTCTCTTTGATTCAAAATAGTGTCAATACAAACGGTAGTTTTTCCCGTTTGACGGTCACCAATAACTAATTCACGTTGCCCTCTTCCCACAGGAATCATGGCGTCAATTGCTTTGATACCCGTTTGAAGTGGTTCGGTTACAGGTTGACGAAAGATAACCCCTGGAGCTTTACGCTCTAGTGGCATTTCATATAAATCACCCCCAATAGGTCCTTTACCGTCAATGGGGTTCCCAAGAGTGTCTACAACGCGACCCACCATTTGTTCTCCCACTTTTAGTGATGCAATTCTTTGGGTTCTTTTTACAGTTGAACCTTCTCTAATTCCAGTTGAAGGTCCTAACAACACGACCCCAACATTATCTTCTTCAAGATTCAATACAATGGCTTCCAATCCGTTTTCGAACTGAACTAATTCTCCATACTGTGCATTTGACAAACCATACACTCTGGCGATACCATCACCCACTTGCAATACGGTTCCTACTTCTTCAAGAGTTACTCCGGTTTCAAAACCAGATAATTTTCTTTTTAAAATTGCTGAAATTTCAGCAGGCTTAATTTCTGCCATGTGTGCTTCTTTTATATGTTGTTAGTTACTCAACTCTTTTTTAATTTCTCTTAATCTATGCTTGGCGGAGGCATTGATTTGGTTATCACCAATTCTGATAATAAACCCCCCCAATATATCTTTGTCAATTACTTTGACCAATTTAATTTTCTTGTCTGTAAATTGTTTTGCTTTGCTAACAACATCTTGTTCTGTTGCGGCATCCATTTCATAGGCAGTGGTTACCGTAACTGTTTCTATGCCATTAAACACATCAAACTGTTTTTGATATTCTAAAGCAGTATCCATCAAAAGCTCAAATCTTTTATTGAAAGCAAGAAGTTGAAATAAAGCCTCAGTTTCTTTCTCTGAACCTGTAAAAATCTCATTCAGGGCCTCATTTTTCACCTCAGGTTTTACAACAGGATTTGATAAAAAAACCTGCAATTCTCTGTTTTGAACAACAGTGTTTGCAATGAGTTGCATGTTCTCGTTAACCTTTTCAGCGTTGTTACTGTCCAAGGAGATGTCTAAAATGGCCTTTGCGTATCTTATCGCTACTTTTGACATGCTTGTGTTAGTTTAATTTCGTTTCGTCCAGCATTCTCTGAACTAATTGTTGTTGAGAATCTTTGTTTGAAAGTTCTTGTTTGATAACTTTTTCAGAGATTTCCAAAGCCAATAAAGAAATTTGTTTCTTCATGTCGAATAAAACAGCTTCTTTTTGACGATCAATTGCTTCTTTAGCTGAAAGATACATTTTATCTGTTTGCAATTGAGCTTTGTCTTTGGCATCATCAAGAATCTGTTTTCTAATATCTCTTGCCTCTCTCATGATTGCATCTCTTTCTGCACGAGCTTCTGCCAACAACTTTTCATTGTCAACTTTTAAACTTTCCATTTCTCTTTTGGCCTTTTCAGCTGTAGTGAGAGCACTTATTATGTCTTCTTCTCTTTTGTTAACCGCATTAAGTATTGGTTTCCAAGCAAACTTTTTAAGCAGGAAAATCAAAATAACAAAAGTAACTAACATCCAAAAAACTAATCCAATTCCTGGATTTATTAATTCAGAACCTGCACTTAAAAATATCATAGTTGTTAATTTTTAAATTTTAAAACAATTTCCGCAACCAACCGTTACGGAAATTGAATTTGTTTTTTACTTAACGAAAGCACCAAAGATGATGGCGATAAGACCAGCTCCTTCGATAAGACCCGCAGCGATAAGCATAGCACCTTGAATTTTACCGGCAGCTTCTGGTTGACGAGCAATAGCATCCATTGCTGAACCCCCAATTCTACCAATTCCAAGACCAACGCCTAATACCGCTAATCCGATTCCAACGTAAATTAAACCTGCATCCATTTTTTTTAAATTTTAATGGTTTATAAATAATTAATGATGTTCTTCATGCACAGCCATACCAATGAACAGTGCAGTTAGAACGGTGAATATATATGCTTGCAATGCTGCAACTAATAACTCCAAAACAGAAACGAATAGGGCTAATGCAATTGAGGCAGGTGCAATAGCTATTGTTTTAAACATAAATACTAAAGATATTAGGCTAAGAATCATTATGTGCCCCGCTGTTATATTTGCAAACAAACGCATCATAAGGGCAAAAGGCTTAGTTATTATTCCTAATATCTCTACGGGAATCATAATAGGCAAAAGCCACACAGGAACTCCTGGGGGTCTAAAAATATGTCCCCAATAGCCTGCATTTCCATTTACATTCACAACAATTAATGTAATGAGGGCCAAAACCATTGTAACTGCTATGTTACCAGTAACATTGGTTCCGCCTGGAAAAAAAGGAATTAGCCCCATTAAATTATTAACCCATATAAAGAAAAAGATTGTTAGCAGAAATGGCAAAAATCTTGGGGTGTTTTTTTTGCCAATATTAGGAAGTGCTACTTCATCTCTAATAAATAAAATAATAGGCTCTACAAAACCAGCAATTCCTTTTGGAACACCATTGTTTTTCCCGTAAACTTTTGAGGCAGAAATAAAAATAAAAAGCAACAGAATTATTGAAATAAAAATACCGGCAACATTTTTGGTTATAGAAAAGTCAATAAATTTTCCATTTAATCCTTTGAACAAATCAACAAGTGTTGCTTTTTGCAATCCATCAGTCGATTCTAAAACACCGTGATTTAAAGTAAATCCTTCATGGGTATGTCCGTGAGCAATTTTTGAGGACATGAAAATTTTAAAATTTCCTCCTTCCCATACAATTATAGGCAAAGGAATTGATACATGATGCTCTTCACCATTTTCATCAGTTGTTGTCCACAGATGCCATTCATTAGAATCTGAAATATGATGCATAATCATATCAACTGCATTAAACGGCTTGTCTATGTCTTCAGTCTCTGTAACATTAATCTCTTCTTCAGTTACTACACTAGTTGAAACAGAAGCGGAGCTTGTTGCAAAACAATAGTTTAAGCATAAAGAAAAGAAAAATACATATTTCAGACGAATACCGTTATATCTGTACATTATGTTCTATTTTAATTTTCGGCAAAAGTAATCTTTTTATACTTATAAAAAATTCTAATTTTTGTTTTTTTGATAAAATTGAATCGATTTTAAACTTAGAAACATTGAGAAAAACAAATGAAACAAATAAACAATTGAAAAATTGGCAATAAACATAGTACTCATATCGCTACTGTTCTTTAAAAAAAACAATAACCCAAAAATCAAGGCAAACTTTATAAACAAAAAGGCAACGAATACAAAACCTGTTATTTCTATCTTGATTTTTGATACATAATTTACAGTTGCAACAACAACTAAAGTGATGAGGAAAAAAAATGTATTAGTTATAATTAATTGAAATAGTGAGATGTAATTACTACTATAAAACAATAATATCTGTATACAACTTATAAACAAACTAAAGAGCAAAACATTTTTAATCAGGCTTATAGTTTGTGATTTAAGTGTCTGATTTGACATCTTTAATTAGTTTGAAAATTGAAAGAATGATGCCCAAAATTGAAAAAAAAGCTGTCAAATAGGGTTTTTCGGTAGTAAAATAACTGTCGGCTTTTTGGCCAATAAACATAAAAACAAATATTATTGATGCCATTTGAAAAGTATAGCTTGAATACTTCACATATTCGTTAAGCGGTTTTTTCTTCTTGGGAGACTCCATGGATGGGATTCATTTTCACTACTTGTTTCATGGTGCAGGTGGCGGCAAATAGTGCTCCCGGTTCAACTGAGAGCTTCCCACATACTACCTCACCGTGAATTGAGGCCTTGCCTTTAATGCTTAATAATTCCGTGGTGTTTATTTTGCCTTCAAACTTGCCTTCGATATCTGCATTTTTACATTGAATCTCTCCCTTAATATAACCGTTAGGGCCAATAACAATTTTACCGTTGGAGTGAAAGTTTCCAATTAATTCTCCGTCCAATCTAAAATCTGCGGTAGAATGAATATCACCTGTGATTTTTGTGCCTTCAACCACTCTATTAGTTTTGCCAAGTAAATCTGAGTAGCTTTTGTTTTCTTTTTTAAACATGGTATTAGGGTTTTCTTGGGTTTCCACCTGGCATTCCAGGAGGATTCATATTATTTCCAGGAGGGTTCATATTGCTTCCAGGAGGCGACATGGAGTTGCCCGGAGGCGACATATTATTTCTTGTCTGTCCTTGTTGATTGCCTTTTTGATCTGCAGTAGCAGGTATCGTTCCTCTCGCCGGAGTATTGCCAATGGGCTTGGTTTCTGGTTTTTTAGAATCCTTCATTGGTGTGGAAGGTTTTTGAATAGGCTTATTGGTTTGAGCAACTATTTCTTCAGGTTCAGAAGCAAACGTTTTCTTTTCTTTAGGCACATAATCAGGGTTCAAATAGTCTTCTAAAGTCTTTTTAATTTGAACGACTTTATAATCTTCACTTGAAATCACTATAGCAGGAGCTGCCACTTTATAATCTTTATACTCTTTTAAAATAGACGCTACTCCCCTTGCATTTTCATCATCACGCAAACCGTGAATAACTATAAAATTTTCATTCATTTTATAGATGTCAGTTGAAACATACAGTCCGTCTTGACCCCTGTCTTTTAAATATTTTTCAACGATAGTTTTTACTTCTTCCGATTTTTTATCTAAGGGATGAGGAGCACGATACAGAATTTTAAAACTATTGGGAACGGTTTGATAAAAATCTAAATTCTCAAGTGGTGGGATTTGATAGGTAATCAGTTTTTCTGCTCTTTTTCCCTCTTCTACATTTGGGTAATTTAAGGCTATTTCGTTAAGTCCTTTTTTATATTCTTGTAATCCAAAAAGTTTACCTGCTAAAATAGCTTTTAGCATCTCTAATTTGGGCACTACTTCTTCTCCGGTGTAAATATCTATACCTTCTATCGTTTTAAACCAAACCTCGCGATAATCGCCTTTATCATGTTGCTTGTAAAGCTTTGCATAGTATATGTTAGGATCATTTTCTGCTAATGCATCTACATTTCCTTTGCTAATGAGTTGTGCATATCTGGATTCGGGAAACTGTGAGATAATTTTATCCTTCATCGCCAAAGCTTTTGAGGGATTAATAATCTCATAGGTCCTATATAAATGATACATGGCTGGCAACAACAATCGTTCTTCAGGTTTGCTTCTCAGTAGAATTTCAAATCGATCTGCCGCCAATTGGTATTCTTTAAATTTCTCTTTATAAATCATCCCCAATTGATAGTACGCAAAATTTCTTTCTTTGGCGATACTGTCTTTTTCAATTTGAGTGGTTGGTAACTGACTTAAAAACGCTTCAATACTTTTTTCCTCACTTTCTGATTTTTCTTCTAGTTCACCTTTTTTGGCAAACGCATCCGCTGGATCTTCTTCATCCATTTCATCAAAATCGGGTTTTACATCGCCGGGTCTTGCTTTTTGATTTCGCCAATAAGTTCCTGCTGTTCTGTTTCCCCATTGATTCTGAAATTCTTTTTTCCCTTGTGCTACTGTAGCTGGATTGTAAAAATAGAAACTATTCCCTTTTGAATTGGCTGATGACATTCCTGGAGCAGGAAGCGAGCGATTACTCTTGTCTACAAAAGCAGCTTCAATACCCATGAAATCTTCTCTTTGAGAGCCTTTGGACTTTGCTTCTTTTTCTTGCTTCTTCCGTAGTTCTTCTTCCTTTAATTTCAACTTATCAATATGAGATTGATAAAAAGCTATTCTTTCTATTTCTGGTAAAGCCACAATATTCAAAATACTATCGTTTCTCTGAGCGATTCCCTCATATTTAATAACATCATCCAGATTATCTCTTTTCTTTTGAATGGATTTTTGTTCTTTGGTTCTTTCTGTCATAAAGACAAGCGTACTGTCATAATAATTGCCTGCTCTTTG
Organism: Flavobacterium sp.; assembly: GCA_046293575.1. Classification (GTDB taxonomy): domain Bacteria; phylum Bacteroidota; class Bacteroidia; order Flavobacteriales; family Flavobacteriaceae; genus Flavobacterium. The sequence goes on from JBKBOP010000075.1 coordinate 7,272, forward strand.
GTATTTGGCTTGATCAAAATAAATTTCAGCTAGGTTACGGTAGTTGGAGGCAATCAAATAAGGGTCTTCAGACTGCTGTCTAAGGGATTTATTATAATTGACAATAGCATCCTTGTCTTTGTCTTGCTTGTCATAAAAAAGAGCTTTTTGATGATGCAATACATCCAAAAAGGGTCTGTTCTCTCTGTCGTCAATGAGTTTGTTGAATTTTTCTAGAAACGCTAGTGTATCCCCGTTTTTGTAATCAAACTGTTTAGCTTGACGGGCGTGGGCTTGAATTACATACCTTCTTGGTGATTTTCGCTTCATATCAATCACCTTTTGATAGTATTTAAAAGCACTATCTGGTTTGTTGATGTCTTCAAACATCTGAGCAGTGATAAAGCGATAACGTGCTTTTTCTTCCTCCAATTTCGTGTGGAAAGTTGCTTTTTTTAATCTTGCAATCGCACTATCTTTTTGTTCTAAATTCCAATAAGCTTGGGCGATGATAGCATTCGCATCGGCATAAATTTCTTCTTTGAACTTAATTTCAGCCATCAACTTTTTAAGGTTATTAATGGCTAAAGCTTCACTCTCAAGACGAATATTGGTTTTTTCTCTCCAGATTTTTGCCTCATAAATTTTATCGCTTTCAGGGTATTTGTAGAGGATATAGTTAAAGGCTTCTAAAGCAGGTACAAATCTTTGATCGTAATATCTTGATTTCCCAAGAAGAAGATAGGCCTCATCAATTTGGTAATTTCTTTCCACACCACCAATCAACATGGAACGCCGTTGAATGGCCTTGATGCTTTTTTCTTCTGCTCTTTCAAAGCTTGGGTTTCTAGCGTCTCCCGGCTCGATATCTTCTTCAGTAAGTTGCATTCTTTCAATGGGAAGCACCTCCCAAAAATTGTCTCGATAGGTTTCTTTGAGTTCAATCTTACCTTGTTCTAGAGCCAAATCGCCATTAAACAAGACGTTGTACTTGGTGTTTAGGGCTTGGAAATTGCGGTTGAGGAACTTGTCTTTTTTGGTTGAACAAGCCGAAAGTATCAATAACAAACCTCCAATAAAAAGTATATATAAAGTAGTGGATTTCAAGGGTAAAAACGTTTTATAGGATAACTAAAAACTTAATGATTTAGTATATCGCAAGGGTAAAAATACGTTTCTTTTTGAAATGGCGAAAAATATCCCAGTTTTTTTGGAATAAACCCGATGAAATACCGCGAATTTAATCAGCAAAAAAAGCTTCCAATTCTTTTAACGTTTCGGAATTGGGCTCTAGGTCTAGTTTCACTTCTCCATGTTGCAGGGCCACAATTCGGTTGGAAACCTCCACCGTGTGTTGTAAATCATGGCTGGACACCAAAATCGTTACTTCCGGATTTTCTGCTAAAGACTTGATGATTTTTTTCAATCTGATTTGAGTGGTTGGATCTAAATTCGCAAAGGGTTCGTCTAGAATAATCACTTCTGGATTCCCTATTAAAGCGGCAACGATTCCCACTTTTTTGGAGTTCCCTTTAGAAAGATCTCTTAGGTATTTCTTGTTATTGAGTATTTCACCATTAAAAAACTCTATATAATTTTCCAAAAAAGCATCCACATCGGCTTTGTTCCATCCTCTTAATTCACCCACAAAATAAAAGTATTCCTCTGGTGTCAAATAACCAATAAGAAAACTTTCATCAATAAAGGCCGATGTAAAGGGTTTCCAGTCTTCACTCATGTTTATCTGCACCCCATTGGACGAAATGTGTCCAGTGGAAGGACTAATCAAATCCAATAATAAACTGAAAAAGGTGGTTTTCCCTGCTCCGTTGTTGCCCACCAAACCAAAACTTTGACCCTTGGCAATGGTGAGGTTTTCAATATTTAAAACGGTTACTCCGTTGTACGTTTTAGAAAGGTTGTTGACTTGTATCATCTTCTTGATAGAATTGTGTTAGTTTTTTTGTTTGTAAGCGGCGATGGTTTGATATTTTTCAGACTTATAAACCTGTTCAATAATTGTAAATACTTTTTCTTTAAAAGCAAATCCAAGCACACCTGCTCCAGCCACAAACAACATTCCGGCCATTGGACTAATGATGTAATGTCCCACCGCATACAAAATCATGGGTAATAACAATTTTGGAATGGTGAGCAACATGGTTTTTACATTAAAAGCTTTTTTGTCGCCAAAGGCGTTTTTGTTGGTGGTTAAATCGATGGGTGTTTTGATATAAGCTCCTCCCCATAATACAATATGAGCATTGACCCCAATATTGTAGATGGCTCCCACAATGATAGCTAGGTACACTTCCCAGCCAAAATAAAGGTAGAACGAACACAATAAAGTGGATACGGCAGTAGCGATCACAATCAACCACCATTTAGCATTGATATATTCGCGGTACTGGATGTTTTGACTCATCATCAATGGGTAATAAGAACTGTCCCAACTGGGTACAAACTGTCCGAAAGTGAACAAAAATCCACCGGAAACAAAGATACCTGCAAAAATTCTCCATACGGGGCCATTGTAGACCTCAATACTTTGGGTAAAAAAAAGTAGTCCGTAAAACAAAAACAAAACACTAGTGATAATGGTTGTTTTGGAGCGTTTGTTTCTCAGGATTAACCGAATATCATTTTTAATAAATGTTCCCAATGTCCCAAATTGATTCAGCCAAGTGAATTCCTGCGATTTTGCTTCCGTTTGTTTGATGGCTAAACCTGCATCTAAAAACAATTGATTTCTGAAATACTTAAACGTGATG
>JBKBOP010000076.1:0-9992 GCA_046293575.1 Flavobacterium sp.
CCTTGCAATATCTTCTTTTCCTAAGGCCATAATTAGTTTCTTTTTCGTGTAGTTCGTTGTTCAATTCTCTTTTCGTATTTCGTCCCTTGGAAGATTCGATGTACTAAAATACCTGAAATGTGAATTTGGTTGGGGTCAAGAGTGCCCGCAGGAACGAGTTCTTCAACCTCTGCCACTGTAATCTTGGCTGCCCCACACATGCAAGGATTAAAATTACGAGCAGTTCCTCTGAAAATGAGATTTCCTGCTTCATCCCCTTTCCATGCTTTGACAATAGCAAAATCGGCTTTATAAGCCTCTTCCATCACATACATCTTCCCATTAAATTCTCGAGTTTCTTTTCCTTCGGCAACTTCCGTTCCGTAACCAGCAGGAGTAAAAAAGGCAGGTATACCCGCTTGAGCAGCTCGACATTTTTCTGCCAATGTGCCTTGAGGAGTGAGCTCAACTTCTAATTCGCCAGAAAGCATTTGTCTTTCAAATTCAGCATTTTCGCCTACATAGGAAGAAATCATTTTTTTGATTTGCTTTTTTTGTAATAACAAACCCAAACCAAAATCATCTACACCAGCATTATTTGAAATACAAGTAAGGTCTTTTACACCCATTTCTACCAATGCTGCAATGCTATTTTCTGGTATTCCACTCAATCCAAAGCCACCTAACATGATGGTCATGCCATTAGTAACTCCTTCAAGAGCTTGTTCAACGTTATTTACTTTTCTTCGAATCATTGTATTCTTTTTTGGAATCTAAAGATAACAAAAAAAACCGCCTGAGCACAAGCGGTTTTTATAGGTTATAAGTAGTTGAATTTAAAAAAGTTTAAACTCGTCGTAGTCCTGATCAAAATCTAAAGTGTCTTTGGATGACTTCCAACAATCTACTTTGACAGTCAAATCTTTGGGCCTATCAAAGGGTTCTTTGGACACTTGAAGTTTAGAATCTTTGTAGCATTTGTCCATAAAAATCCCCCAAATTGGAAGAGCCATGGTAGCTCCTTGTCCCATATAGGTGTTTCCAAATCGAGCGGCACGGTCTTCGCAACCCACCCAAACACCTGTACATAAATTGGGAACAAAGCCCATAAACCAACCGTCGGAATTATTTTGGGTGGTTCCAGTTTTCCCAGCAATCGGATTGTCAAATTTATATGGATAGTTTCTGAAACCTGCACCCCCTCTTCTGAGTCGGGTTCCTGTACCTTCTTCCGTAACTCCCTCAAGTAGCTTTACAACAGCATAAGCAATGTCTTGGTTCAAAACATCATGACTCTCAGGAACGGTTTCAAAAATGATGTTACCATTTTTATCCTCAATCCGAGTGATAATTTGTGGTTTAATGTAAATACCTTTATTCGCAAACGTGCTAAAGGCTGCTACCATATCTTGAACCGTTATTTCCACAGCACCCAATGCAATGGAAGGTTGAGCGGGAATTTCGGAGGTTACTCCCAAATCACGTGTTAGTTTTACGACCGCTTGAGGCCCCGTGCGGTCAATCAGTTTGGCCGATACTGTATTAATAGAGTTAGCCAAAGCTTTTTTCAGATTGGTCATGCCGCGGTATTTGTTGTCTGAATTTTTAGGGGTCCAGTCTGCACCAACATTGTGTCGTCCTCTTGGAATCGTAAAAGGCTCATCAACAATTGAGTCACAAGGCGACATGTTGAGGTTTTCAATAGCAGCAGCATACACAAAAGGCTTAAAGGTAGAACCTACTTGTCTAGCTCCTTGCCCAGCGTGGTCATATTGAAAATGTTTGTAGTTGATACCACCCACCCAAGCTTTGACAAATCCTGTTTGAGGTTCCATCGAAATAAGGCCTGTTCTCAAGAAGTGTTTGTAATACTTTATAGAATCTCTGGGTGTTAAAATGGTGTCTTTTTCACCAGCCCAAGTAAATACACGCATTTCTGTGGGAACTTCAAAGGACTTAATAATGTCCTCTTCGCTTTTCTCTTGAGCTTTCATAATTCTCCACCTTTCAGAGTTTTTCATGGCTCGTTTGATGATGCTTTCTGTTTCATCAGCGGTTAAACGATAGAAAGGTGCATTTTTATTGTTTTTATGTTGCTTGAAAAACTCGACTTGCAAATTTCTCATGTGCTCATCAACGGCTTCCTCAGCATGTTTTTGCATACGGGAATCGATAGTGGTATAAATTTTTAGACCGTCTCTATAAATATCATAGCTACTACCATCGGCCTTTTTATTTTCTTTAACCCATTTTTTCATGAAATCTCTAAGATATTCTCTAAAATAGGTGGCAATACCCTCTTTATGGCTTTCAGGTCTGAAATCAAGTTGTACGGGTAATTTTTCCAATTGTTCCTTCGCTTCTTTTTCCAGATAACTGTTTTTAACCATCTGTCCAAGAACAGTATTTCTGCGGTTAAAGACCAATTCTTTTCTTAACTCTCGGGTTGGGTTATAAAGAGAAGGATTTTTAAGCATTCCCACTAGCAATGCGGATTCTTCGATGTTTAGATCTCTAGGTTCTTTATTGAAATATACTTTAGCTGCCGAGCGAATTCCCACAGCTGTGTTTACAAAATCAGCTCGGTTAAGATACATGGTCAGTATTTCATTTTTAGTGTAGTAGCGTTCAAGTTTGACTGCGATAATCCATTCTTTACACTTTTGAACGACTCTTAATACAATGTTTTTAGAACCCTCACCATGAAAAAGTAGTTTTGCCAATTGTTGAGTAATGGTACTTGCACCCCCGCTGCTTCCCAAGCTTAGTGCAGCTCTTAGAGTTCCACGAGCATCGATTCCAGAATGTTTGTAAAATCGCTCGTCTTCTGTAGCGACAAGTGCATCTACTAAATGTTGTGGAAGATCGTTAAAATAAATAGGAGTGCGGTTTTCACGGAAAAATTTTCCAATGGTCACCCCGTCTTCAGAAATGATTTCTGTGGCTAGCATGGAATCCGGATTTTCCAATTCGTCAAAGCTTGGCATTTCACCAAAAACGCCCAATGAAGCCAAGATGAAAAACATAAAAACCGCTCCAATAAATATCGCAAAGAATTTCCAAAACTTTCTATTGAAGTTTGCAAAAGATGACGTTGAAACCGATTTTTTTCTAGCCATAAGATTAATTTTTTCTTTCAATTCTAAACCCAACTTCTTGAATTCCATTCAAGACCTCTTTGCCTTCAACTCTCCCGTTGTCTCTTACAGCGTGTTGGATACCCAAGATATATTTACCAATATTTTTAAACCGATAACTTTCTTTAAAATACAGTTTATTTTCTTTTACATCTGAAAACCCTTTCCCCATTAAAGAACCATCTGGATATGCCATTTCATATTCTAAAGTGTCAACGGTAGTTTTTTGTTCTGGATCTTCCACCGAAACAATCAAAAATAAATTGTTAAACGGATAGTCTTTGTTGTTTCTCAAGGAAACAAAAAGCTGATGATAGGACAGGGTATCATTGGCTTCAAATTCAAATCTCAAAATACTGTCTTTGTGCCAAGCATTATCCACAGCAATATACTGGTCGAACACCCTATTTTTATCACAAGAGAGTAAGACAAAAAATAGTAATCCAAAGACAAGGCTATTTTTTACGGTCATTTCTATGATTCGGATTTGGTTTTCTGTTTTTATTACGACTCTTTTTGCGTTTGGGTTGGTCAAAACGAGTCAAACTTTCTTGTCCCACACTATTGCTGAATTCTTTAACAACTTCTGGAGTGTTTTCAATAGCATATTCTTCCAAAGAAGGGACCTTGTTTCCGTTTTTATTTTCGGCAACAATTTCTTTTACTTGGTCAATTTGTAATACATGCCAGTTGGAAAAATTATCTTCATAGGTAAACCACATCAATCCTTTAAAAATATCTTGTTTTTGACAACGAGCTCTTCCTTTTTCGGTATATAAAACGGTCTCAAACTCGGGGAAATCTTTTAAAGCATCCAAATAAGTGTCTAGTTCATAGTTTAAACAACACTTGAGTTTACCACACTGACCTGCTAATTTCTGGGGATTTAATGAGAGTTGCTGATACCTTGCCGCTGAGGTGTTTACACTTCTAAAATCAGTTAACCACGTGGAACAACACAATTCTCTGCCACAAGAGCCAATGCCGCCTAAACGAGAAGCCTCTTGACGGAAACCCACCTGTTTCATTTCAACTCGAATGTTGAATTCACGAGCGTATTCTTTAATCAATTGTCGGAAGTCCACCCTGTCACTTGCAGTGTAGTAAAAAGTAGCCTTAGAGGCATCTCCTTGAAATTCTACATCTGAAATTTTCATCTCCAATTTAAGTTGAATAGCAATTTCTCTTGCTTTTACTTTGATGACTTCTTCACGTTTTCGTGAGGTAGCCCAAACGTCTAAATCTTTTTGATTGGCTTTGCGGTAAACTTTTAAAATTTCCTTGCTTTCGTGATTGACATTTTTCTTTTTCATTTGCACACGAACAAGTTCACCTGTAAGACTCACAATACCAATATCATGTCCTGGTGAACCCTCTGTGGCCACGACATCACTCATGCTCAAGGTGAGACTTTCAGTGTTTCTGAAGAATTCTTTACGACCGTTTTTAAAACGCACTTCCACACAGTCAAAAGGAGCTTGACCGGAGGGTAATTTCATATTGGATAACCAATCAAACACCGATAATTTATTGCAACTGTCGGTGCCACAGTTACCTTTATTTTGACAGCCTTTCGGAACACCATCTGTGGTTCCGGTGGCACAATTTGCACACGCCATAGTTTGAATATATTGAGTTCGCGAACGAATCGCTACGATAGCTAAACGTTTAGGGAGGTAAAGATATTACATTTTGAGTAATTCTCTGGGAGGTCAGTATATTTTAAAAGAACTCAGGGTAGCCTAATTTTGAGTTTGTAATTTGTATAGTTTGTCAGATAACCTAATCCTGAAAGGTAATTGCAGTGTGACTTTATCACCCGGTTTTGCAATAAATGCTTCAACACCGTTGACCAACATCATATCCAGTATTAATTCTTTTTCACCTGTGGTCGGGCCTGAAATGAGAATTCGGTCTCCAATTTGGAGCTCGTGTTGTTCAATCATAAAAAGACCCACGCTGGCTTTGGTGTAATAATGCTGAGCTTTAGCTACTAACACTTTTCTTTGCTTAATTCGTGCTCTGATAGGTTTTGCTGATGTAGTTTCTTTAGCTGTAGCTAAAGGTATGTCTGAAAGTTCACCTGAATGTTTGAACTTCAAAGCTGAGGATTTCCCTTTTTTGAAAATCATATTCCCTTTTTGAATACCTTTTCGGAGTTTGATTTGTTCTGCTAAGGGAAAATGAATCACTTCTTGACATTCTTCCGAACAGCAGTTTTCCATTTTTTCCTGACATGCTTCACATTGAATAAACAACAAATGACAACCGTCATTAACACAATTGGTGTGGTAGTCACAAGGTTTCCCACATTGATGGCATTGTGAGATAATATCGTTGGTGATGCGTTCGCCTAATCGATGGTCAAACACAAAGTTTTTACCGATAAACTTACTCTCTAATTCTTGGTTTTTTACTTGTCGGGCATATTCGATGATGCCGCCTTCTAGTTGATACACGTTTTTAAATCCTTTGTGTTTAAAGTAGGCACTGGCTTTTTCGCAGCGAATTCCTCCGGTGCAGTACATCAACAGGTTTTTATCTTCTTTATGGTTTTGGAGTTGTTCTTCAATAATGGGTAAAGATTCTCTAAATGTATCAACATCAGGAGTAATGGCTCCTTTGAAATGACCAATTTCGCTTTCGTAATGGTTTCTGAAATCTACGACAATAGTATTCGGATCTTCAAGCAATTGATTAAATTCATGGGCTTTCAGGTGAACACCTTTGTTAGTAACATCAAAAGAAGCGTCGTCTAAACCGTCGGCCACGATTTTATGGCGTACTTTAATGGTGAGTTTCAGAAAAGAGAAATCATCTTGTTCGATGGCGACATTGAGTCGAATTTCACGCATAAATTTATAATTCTCGAGGGTATCTCTAAACGCCTCAAATTTTGCGGCAGGCACACTCATTTGTGCATTAATACCTTCGGTGGCGACATAAATTCTACCAAGAGCATCCAAAGGATTCCAAGCTAAAAACAAGTCGTCTCTAAATTTTTTTGGGTCTTCAATGTGGGCATAAGCGTAGAAAGACAAAGTAAGCCTTTGTTGACCAGCTTCTTCAATAAGCTGTGCTCTTTCCTCGGCTCGCATCGTGTTATACAGTTGCATGCTATAAACGTTTGAGTGAGTAATTTAATATTTGATTCTAAATGGAAGAATCGTATGCAAAGGTAATGATTTTTAAAAATGAAAAACCCCTTAGTTTTTTTGCGTCAAAGAGTTATAAATAACTAGCTCGCAGAAGAAAAAGTTATTTTTTCCAACTATCAGGATTTATTGAAGTGTGAAAAATGGCATGAATAATTATTAGTGCAGCTTCTTCAATAAATTCATAATGAATTCCATATGGGAATCTTTTAGTGAATGCAATCCTAATAGAATCATAACGAATCTCAAACGCAGTAGGGTTTTTAGCTATTCGATTTTTTTCTTTTCTAATGTGTAAAAGAAAGGTTTTCCCTAAGCCTTTTTTAGCATTTTCATACCAAGAAGCTGCCTCAAGTAAATCTAGTTTAACAGACTCAGAGACAACAACTTTAATTTTCATCGTTTAGTTGGTTTTCAACAACATCAATCATGTTGTCAAAGTCAGTTAAGGACTCAGGGTGGTTTTTTATGTGATTTTTTCGTCTAAGAACTTCAGCCTTTTGCCATTCCGGTACATCGGAATCTTCAGAAACAGTGATTGAAATAGCTTTGCCTTTATATAGCAGTTTTAACTTTTCTAAAAACTCTTCAGAAATATCATTGGGGGAGGAAAATTGAAAGGTAGAATCCATAGCTAAAACATTAGTATTCAAAGATACAGCTTTTTAGAAAACAATTTTAGATAATTTAAGCTAACAAGGATGAAGACTTTTACAAAATAAATTTCTTCAAAAAAAAGCCTCTCTCATCATGATGGGAAAGGCTTTTTTACTGGATAGTTTTTATTTTAACAAAACTCCTGATAAGCATCTTTTAAATTTTCAGCAATCATTTCAGCCGGACGACCCTCGATATGATGACGTTCTAGCATATGCACTAATTCACCATCTTTAAATAAGGCCATACAAGGAGATGAGGGTGGAAAAGGAAACATGAGTTTTCTGGCTGTTTCAACGGCCTCTCTATCAACTCCTGCAAAAACCGTCACCAATCGGCTAGGTTTTTTGTCACCGCTTAAACTCATTTTGGCACCCGGACGAGCATTTCGGGCAGCACACCCACAAACAGAGTTGACAACCACCAAGGTAGTGCCTTCTTTTTCAAGGGCGTTTTCAACATCATTTGCTGTATATAGTTCTTGAAAACCAGCTTCGGTAAGCTCGGCTCTCATGGGTTTTACTAATTCTTCTGGATACATGATTTTTGATTTAAATTCTTCGCAAAATTAAGAATTAATCAGACTCGATTGTTATATTCAAATCTTAAAGATTCATTAATAAACAATGGGTTAGAATTTATAGGCCACATTAATTCTAAAGTTCCTTCCAGGATTGGTAACCCCAAATGCTCTTAGAATAGACAAGTGGTCTAGATAGGTTTCATTGAGTAAGTTCAACGCCTGAACTCCAAAGGAAATTTCTCCCTTGGTTAGCTCATAGGATTTTGTGGCTCCTAAATGCAATAAATTGTACTTTGGTGTGGCAAATTCGTTAATTCCGATGCGGTTTTGGTCATTGACAAAATCCCAAGTACTGTACACCAATAGATTGTTGTTGGCAATGGGTTTCCAGTTTAGGGTCGTACTCAAATTATCTGCAGGAATAAAGTTTAAATTTTCATCATTATTGCGTTGTTTTCCTCTAACGACGGCTCCTTTGATAGCCAACTCCAAACGATCATTTTGGAAAGGCTTTAGATTCATGCCCCATTCTAAACCATATAATTGAGCATCGGTTTGGTTGAATTCCCAGATTTCAAGTCCGTCTTCAGGTCTAACTTCTCCACTATTGGAAAAGAAAATATAATCATCTATCCAAGAGTTAAAAACAGCAAAAGTAGCCGTAAAAAATTGTGAAGTATATTCATAGTTCACATCCATTTGAATGTTTTGTTCTCGTTTAAAGCTTGCATTGCCCACTTCAAATCTGTTGGTACCTGGATGCGGACCATTGGAAAACAACTCAGCTAAATCAGGTGCTCTGAAGCCTGTTGCTATGTTGGTCTTTAAGGCGTGGTGTGATCCAAAGTTTTTTGTAACCCCCAAAGAAGAAGTGAAGCCTTTAAAATCTCTACTCAATTTTCTGTTTTCAGGATTTCCAGGAAGGATAAATCCATAATCAACAAGATGTGCTTCTGAAGCATCAGCTGTCACCTTTCGGTAATCATAACGAACACCGCCTTGAAATAACCAGTCTTCTAGACTAATTGTACCTAAATAATAAAAACCATTATCAAACATTCGAGCATCGGGTATTAAAATTTCTTCAGCCTCTTTTTTGTTTTGAGTATTGATGAAACTACCCTGTAAACCTAGGCTGTGTTTCCATTTTCCAGTTGGGTTTAGAGTAACTCTTCCTGAATAAAAAGTATGACGTTGACGAAGACCAAGATCAATTTCATCCAAAGCTTCTTCAATTTCATTTCGGTCATTCCAATGCTGAGAAAGGTGGAAATAAGTGTTGAATTTTTCTCCCGTGCTTTCTTGTGTATATGAAAGTAAATAATCTTTAATTTTTTGAAGCGGTAATTGTAGTTTTCTGTCCCCTCTTGTGGTAGCCAAGGTTTCCTCCATTTCCTCATCATCAATAATTCCTAAACCTTGATTAAAGTAGGTAAATGATAAATTATTTCTAAATTTTTCTTTGACTAACCCTAAATGAGCTCTGAAAGTTTGTGTGTTAAATCGGCTATTGCCAATGGTTCTGTTGTCGCCATCTTTGTAGTCGGCATGGGTATCCCAAGCTCCTTCTACTCCAGCAAACCATCCTTTTTCATCATAATATTGAAGTCTTCCAGTGTTTCTAAATCCAAGCGACACCGATTGAAAACTTGAACTAAAATTACCACTCAAACCATATTGACCAAAAACGGGTTCATCATCTTGTATTAATATGACACCTCCCAATGCCCCTGAACCATAAAGTATGGATGCGGGACCTTTGATAACATCAACGCGTTTCACTCCTAAATCACCCATGCCTAGCCCATGGTCTTGTCCCCATTGGTGATTTTCTAATTTATTACCTTGAAAAACGGTTACAATTCTAGAAAAGCCAAGCCCTCTAATAAAAGGTTTCACAATACCAGGCCCCATGGCAGCTCCACTTACCCCAGGAATATCAGTAATAGAGGCAGCAATACCACCCGGTACACTGATGTTTTTGATATCTCTTAAGCTCATAGAACTCACGGTATAGGGAGTCCTTTTGTTCAGTCCAGATTGTTTGTCAACAACAACAACTTCCTGCAACTGTGCAATACTTTCCGTGAGTGTAAAGTTGAGGGTTTGTGGTCCTTTGACCTGAATTTTTTTGGTTGCTCTTTGAAAACCTAATGCTTCAACCACTATTGTAACTTCGCCCTCTGGAACATTTATTTGGTAGAGGCCTGCTTCATTAGCAGCAACACCTAATGTGGTATTTTGAATGCGAACCGTTGCATAGGCCACAGGATAGTCATCTGAAGAAACGGTTCCAGTAATTGTATATTGGCTTTGAGAATAAGAGATTAATGAGAAACATAATAAAATGAATGCGTAAGTTTTTTTCATGCCTAAAATAAAATTTAGGCAAATCTAAAAATCATTTTTTACATTTGTGCCATATTATAGTTTTTTTATGACCCATTCTGAAGAAAATTATCTCAAAGTAATTTACCATTTGTCGTTGATTTCCCCAAAAGGAATTAACACAAATGCCATTGCGGAAATGATTGATAGTTA
>JBKBOP010000077.1:0-5158 GCA_046293575.1 Flavobacterium sp.
AAAGTCCAGATATCGTTATTGTGGGAGGTGGACTTTCGGGTTTGACCTCAGCAATTGATTTGACGCAAAGGGGTTTTTCTACGGTATTGATTGAAAAGAAATCGTTTCCACATCACAAGGTGTGCGGAGAATTTATTTCCAATGAAGTAATGCCCTATTTCAAGGACTTAGGAATTGATTTAGATGCTTTACAGCCCACACAAATAGACAAAACCACTATATCACTTTCCAATGGGAAATCTATCTCCTGTGCATTGCCCTTAGGTGGTTTTGGAATCAGTCGCTACACACTCGATGTCTATTTATACAAAAAAGCAAAAAGTTTTGGATGTGAAATGATTCATGAAAAAGTAATTGATATTCATTTTGAAGATAACCGTTTTACAATTACAACAGAATTGGAACAAGTTCTCACTGCAAAAATTGTATTAGGTGCCTTTGGAAAACGTTCTAATCTTGACAAATCATTTCAGAGAAACTTTATACAAAAGAAATCTCCATGGCTAGGGGTGAAAGCACATTACTCGGGGAACTTTCCTAATGATTTGGTCGCCTTGCATAATTTTGAGGGTGGATATTGTGGCATTTCCAAAGTTGAAAACAACATCATCAATATTTGCTACCTCACCAAGTATGACACATTTAAAAAGTTCAAAAATATTGATGATTTTAATGAAGCTGTTATAAATAAAAATCCAAATTTAAAAGTAATCTTGGCATCCTCAAATATGCTTTTTGAAAAACCCATTACGATTAGCCAAATTTCTTTCGAGAATAAAAAGCAGGTGGAACAGCACGTGTTGATGATTGGAGATGCAGCGGGTCTTATTCATCCATTGTGTGGGAATGGTATGGCCATGGCAATTCATAGTGCCAAATTAGCATCTGAGCAAGTGACAGCCTTTTTGAAAGGAACTATACATCGAACAAAAATGGAACAATTGTACCAGTCTAAATGGAATGACCAATTTAAATCCCGCTTACTGATGGGGAAATGGCTTTCAAAAGTGTTGTTAAATCCTTATTTAAGTGGAATAATGTTTAGGTTGTTAATGATTTTTCCTGAAATGCTACCCAAAATTATTAAACGAACTCATGGTAATCCAATAATATCATGCGAGTGAATACAACCCATCGTACCAAAGCAGACGAAATCATGGATGATTTTCAACTCCAAGGTCCCGAACTTTTGGATGCTTTGGATAAAATTGCTTTCATCAATAAAGTTCTTGGGGGCAATCAACTTACAGTTCAGGGTTTGCAAAAATTGTTAGCAACATCAACTTTGGATAAAGTCACCATAGTCGATGTGGGTTGTGGCAATGGAGATATGCTTCGGGTGTTGGCAGATGGAGTTATAAAAAAAGGCGTTATCCTCGAGCTCATAGGAATTGATGCCAATCTGCATACCATTGCATATGCCGAGGAGTTATCAGACAAGTATCCCAACATACGTTTTCGTTGTGAAGATATTTTTAGTGAATCATTTAGTGAAATGAACTATGATATACTTCTGTGTACGTTGACCTTACACCATTTTAAAAATGAAGATATTGATTATTTGCTCTCACTTTTTTGTAAGCAAGCACAAGTGGGTGTTGTGATTAATGACTTACACAGAAGTGCTATATCCTATCGATTATTTAAACTATTTTCGAAAGCTTTCAAATTAAATGCAATGTCAAGAGAAGATGGATTAACCTCCATACTAAGAGGGTTTACCAAAAAAGAATTAGTTGACTTCTCAAAAAAAATAAAAGTTTCAAAACAGACTATTCAATGGAAATGGGCATTCCGTTACCAGTGGATTATTTGGAAATAAAAAATTAATGTATGTCAGTAAAAATATGCACCGTTGCCAAGGAACTTCCAAAATACTCACGAGAAACCCGTGAGATTTTACCTTTTTTAGATCTTTGGTTACAGGGACAGGACGAGCGTTTTAAACGAAAAGTCAAAAAAATATTTGAAGGTGCTCAGGTGGATAAACGCTATTCCATAATGCAACCCGAAGAAGTTTTTTCGATCACCTCCTTTGAAGAACGAAATACCATCTATTCCAGAGAAATGATAGGACTTGGTGAAAAAGTCCTTAAGAATGCCCTAGACCAAGCACAATGGCAACCTCAAGAACTTGATTATATCATTACGGTGAGTTGCACAGGCATAATGATTCCCTCCTTGGATGCCTATTTAATTAACAGATTAAACCTAAAACAAGATATTGTTCGATTACCTGTTACCGAAATGGGATGTGTGGGTGGAATTTCAGGATTGATTTATGCCCATAACTTTCTAAAAGCCAATCCCAACAAAAAAGCGGCTGTAATAGCTGTTGAAAGTCCAACGGCTACGTTTCAATTGGATGATTTTTCCATGGCGAATATGGTAAGTGCCGCTATTTTTGGCGATGGTGCCGCTTGTGTACTGTTATCATCGTATGAACAAGACTTGGGCCCAACAATTGTAGACGAAGGTATGTATCATTTTTATGACAAAGAACATATGATGGGATTTGAAATTACCAATTCAGGCATGAAGATGGTCTTGGATATTGAAGTGCCTGAAACGATTGGAGAACATTTTCCTGCTATTATTCATCCCTTTTTAGCTAAAAGTGGGTTGACTATCAAAGATATCGACCATCTCATTTTTCATCCCGGTGGAAAAAAAATCGTACATTTAGTCGAAGATTTATTTAAGGAATTAGGTAAAGATATCGAAGCCACTAAAATGATTCTTCGAAATTTTGGAAACATGTCGAGTGTTACAGTCTTTTACGTGCTGGAAGAAATCATAAACAAGCATCCCAAACAAGGAGATAGAGGTTTAATGCTCAGTTTTGGACCTGGATTCACCGCACAAAGAATTTTAATAGAATGGTAAACGAATTTCAACAACAATGGGCCATAATTTTAGGGGGGAGTTCTGGTTTAGGACTTGCGTCAGCAAAAAAATTGGCTACTCATGGGATGCATCTTTGCATTGTTCATCGCAATGCGAGAACAGAACTCGAAAGTATCGAAAATGAATTTGAAAGCATTAGAAAAAACGGTGTTTCGCTCATAAGTTATAATATGGATGCATTATCAAATGAGAAAAGAGGCGAAATGATTGATGAGTTCATAACAAAAATGGGGAAGGGTCAAGTGAAATGTCTTATTCATAGCATTGCCAAAGGCTCTTTAAAAAAAATGACTACTGATGATGGTTTGACCAATGAGGATTTTTTAATCACCCTCAATGCGATGGCGGTGTCGCTGCACGATTGGACACAATCCATTTTTAAAGCAGGATTATTTTCGTCTCATGCTCGAATCCTATCCTTCACCAGCGAAGGAGGCCGAAGACCGCTTCCACATTATGGTGCCGTTTCAACTGCCAAAGCCGCTTTAGAAGCCATTTCTCGTCAAATAGCTATGGAATATGCTCCCTACGGAATTACTTCAAACTGCATTCAAGCTGGAGTCACCGAAACACCTGCTTTGAGAATGATACCCAATAGTGATGTCATTATGGAGATAGCTCGAAAACGAAATCCCTATAAACGATTGACAACTCCAGAGGACGTCGCCAATGTGGTCTATCTCATGTGTAAAGATGAATCAGCTTGGATCAACGGAACAATCATTGTGGTTGACGGTGGTGAAAGTTTGTAAACACCGAATTTAAAATGGATAGCAAACATGAAATACTCCGAAAACTGCCCTACACCAAACCCTTTTTGTTTGTAGATGAACTTCTACATGTCGATGAAGAAGGCGTTAAAGGAACTTTCACTTTTGATCCATCCATGGAATGTTACAAAGGTCATTTCAAAAATCATCCCGTGACCCCCGGCGTGTTGTTAATTGAAACGATGGCTCAAATTGGGTTGGTATGTTTAGGCATCTACTTAATGGAGGACAAGAACGCAAATCATATAGCTTTCACATCTAGCGAAGTGGATTTTTTACATGCTGTTTACCCAGGTGAAACCGTCACGGTGATTTCACAAAAAATCTATTTTCGTTTTGGAAAGTTAAAGTGTAAGGTGCAATTATTCAACACCAATGGTGAGCTAGCCTGTGAAGGCAACTTATCTGGTATGATCATAAATAACTAAAATGTCTAATAAAAGAGTTGTCATCACAGGTTTAGGAATTGTTGCCCCCAATGGAGTAGGGGTTGATAATTTTCTATTTTCTCTCAAAAATGGCGTTTCAGGCATTCAACATAACCAAGAACTGGAACGACTTCAATTTTCCTGTCAAATTTCTGGTACGCCTGAAATTTCAGAGGAGTTAAAACGAACGTATTTCACAGATTTAGAGCTGCGGAATTTTAATGCTAATGGAATTTTGTACGGAGTCATTGCAGGAATGGAAGCTTGGAAAGATGCTGGTTTAACCATAGAAATACATGAAAACCCAGATTGGGACAGCGGGACTATTTTTGGTTCAGGCACTTCAGGAATCGACAAATTCAGAGAAAGTATTTATAAAATTGACGATCTTCAAACCCGACGTTTGGGGAGTACTGTCGTGGCTCAGACCATGAATAGTGGGGTGAGTGCTTATTTGGGAGGCAAATTAGGATTAGGAAATCAAGTGACCTCCAATTCGTCTGCTTGTATTACTGGTACAGAAAGTATTCTCATGGGCTATGAACGTATTCGTTCTGGTCAAGCGAAAAGAATGTTAGTTGGGAGCACCAGCGATAGTGGTCCTTATATCTGGGCTGGTTTTGATGCGATGAAAGTGTGTACGTTCAAACACAATGATACTCCAGAAAAAGGTTCACGTCCAATGAGTGCCACAGCTTCAGGTTTTGTTCCCGGAAGTGGTGCAGGTGCTATGGTATTAGAAGATTTAGAAACAGCCTTAGCAAGAAAGGCAACGATTTATGCAGAAGTCTTGGGTGGACAATCTAATTCAGGGGGACAAAGAGGTCTAGGCACCATGACGGCTCCAAACCCAATTGCGGTCCAGAGATGCATTGTCGAAGCAATTGATAATGCTGGAATCGCTGCAACAGATATTGATTATATCAATGGACACTTAACTGCCACATCAAAAGATAGTTTAGAAGTATTTAACTGGAGTAAAGCTTTAGGTATGAACGTTAGTAATTTTCCATACATCAATTCTTTAAAATCGATGGTAGGACATTGTCTTTC
>JBKBOP010000077.1:5258-9928 GCA_046293575.1 Flavobacterium sp.
GCTTCTGGTAGCGTTGAAAGTGTGGCAACAATACTACAACTTCATCACAATTTTATAGCTCCCAATTTAAATTGCGAAGACCTGCATCCTGAAATTGAAGCCTTAGTACATTCCTCAAGAATCCCGCAGCAAATGATACAAGTACCTTTAGAAATCACTATCAAGGCCAGTTTTGGGTTTGGGGATGTGAATGCTTGTGTAGTATTTAAAAAATATCATTAATCTTTAAAAATTACTATGAAACACACTGAAATCATTGAACAACTAAAACACGTAGTGAAACCGTATGTTAAAAATCAGGAAGCTTTTGAAAATCTTTCAGAAACTACCGATTTTATAAATGACTTAAAAATAAACTCAGCTAACTTGGTGGATGTTATTTTAGATATAGAAGAAGTATTTGACATCACTATTGATAATGACGCGATGGAAAAAATGCTCGATGTGCAATCCACTATAGATATTATTGCTACAAAACTAGCTGAAAAATGATTGGTAATGATGTGATTGATCTCTCTTTGGCAAAACACGAAAGTTCACCTTTTCGAAAGGGGTATTTGGAAAAAACTTGCTCAACAAACGAGCGAGATTATATTCTAAATGATCAAAACCCTGAGTTTGCTTTTTGGAAATTGTGGAGTAGGAAAGAGGCTGTGTATAAATTGTTACGTCAGCTAGGAGCCACTCGAGGTTATTATCCCATTCGTATCGAGAACACCAATCCAGAGCTGGGCTGGGTAACTTTTGAAGAAAGAACCTTTTACACAAAATCGTTTTATGAAGGTGAATGCATGCACACCATTGCCTTACAATCCCCTGAATGTAATAACTTCATCGATTTGGATAACTCCATCAAAATATTTAAAAAAGGAGAAATACCATTTATAAAATTTCGAAATAAAACGGTTCCCATCTCCAAGAGTCATCACGGAAGATTCGAGAAATTAGTGGCATTAAAAAAAGATTTGACTCTAAAATAAACCTTTTTAAGTTCCGCAAAAGGTTTGATAAGTACTTTCATCCTCTGTAGCCTGCATTAAAAAAGTGGCACCTTCTTGAAGTTGATAGGGGTGTTTTAATACATCCAGTAAGACATCAAATTGGGTTCGGTCATTTAGATTCTGAAAATTATCCAAGGCTTTTTCAACCAATGAATTTCGAGGAATATAACAAGGATTGGAACGTTGCATTAAAGTGTATGCTCTTTCAAAACCTCCTTCTTGTTGTGCTACAGCGGTTTCCCATTTTTTTCGCCAAGACAAAAAGGCCTTTTCTTCATAAATCATCTCATTTATTTCTTTTGAGTGCATCAATTTTATAAAAGTATTGGTGTAATCTGCTTTGTGGGCATTCATCCACTTTAGTAATTCTAAGATTAATTCATGTGAAGCTTCATTCTGTTGTAACCCAATTTTATGTGCCATCATGGTT
This sequence comes from Flavobacterium sp., assembly GCA_046293575.1. Taxonomy (GTDB): domain Bacteria; phylum Bacteroidota; class Bacteroidia; order Flavobacteriales; family Flavobacteriaceae; genus Flavobacterium. The sequence goes on from JBKBOP010000077.1 coordinate 6,690, forward strand.
TTCCAAGCCTGTTCATAACGAATTGGAAACGCTTGTAACAAGGGAGTAATCATTTCAACGGCTATATCAATATTTTCATGTATTAATGGAAGTAATGTCTCAGCCAAGCACATTAAATTCCACTGGGTAATGGGTGCTTGTTGACCAAAAGCATAACGACCGTTTCGATCAATGGAACTATACACCGTGTTAGGGTCATAGCGATTCATAAACGCACACGGACCGTAATCAATCGTTTCTCCTGAAATACTCACATTGTCGGTATTCATCACCCCGTGAATAAAACCAACTCGCATCCAATGAACCACAAGGTCAATTTGTTGTTCCATCACCTTCTCGAAGAAACACAGTACTGGTTGTTCCGCTGCTAAACATTCTGGAAAATGTCTTTTAACAGTGTAATCGAAGAAGGTTCTCAATACTTCTTTATCCTCAAATTGATGAATGTATTCAAAAGTGCCCACCCGAATATGACTTTTTGCCACTCTTGTTAACACGGCTCCGGGTTGTACTTGTTCCCGAATAACGGACTCACCGCTAGCAACTACTGCCAGACTTCGTGTAGTGGGAATACCTAATCCAAACATGGCTTCGCTCATTATGTATTCTCTGAGCATGGATTTCAAGGTAGCCCTTCCATCACCTCGACGTGAATAGGGGGTAGGTCCAGAGCCTTTTAACTGTAGGTCAAAAAGATCTCCTGATGCCGAAATTTGTTCACCAAGTAGTATTGCCCTTCCATCACCCAATCGATTAAAATGCCCAAATTGATGACCCGCATAGGCTTGAGCAAGGGGTATTGAGGCTTCAGCAATCTTATTTCCTGAAAAATAGAGTTCCCAATCTTCTGGTTCTTGATCGTTTTCGAATATTCCAAGAGTATTGGCTAATTCAAAATTCCAAAGCAATCCTTTGGGATTTGTTACAAGTGTGGGTTCTTGCCTTTGAAAAAGTGACTCAGGCAGTGAAGCATAGGTGTTTTTTAGATTCCAATTTATTTTTAGTTTCATAGCATTGCATTGAGTACAAAATTAAAACATTAAAAACGAAAGGAATGATTATTGGCGGGGAACTTGTTTAATTGTTTAAATGTCTTTAAATTTAAAACTTTGTAAAATTATACCTAACATGAATCGTTAATAATACATTTATAAGTCCCAAGTTTTCTATTTTCTGTAACGCAATCATCAATGAAATTCATCCATAACCTTTCCCTTATCCAAAATACTATAACCATAGTGCTTGTTTGTTTTTTAACTTTTTATGGTTATTCACAAACTCAATTACCCAATAAAAATGGGTATTGGATTGCCTACACAGGAGATAATAAAGTCAGTCAAAGATTTGGACTTCACACCGAAGTTCAAATGAGAAATCTTTTCAACAGCGAAAGTGTAGAAACGCAACTCTATCGTTTAGGGGTAAATTATTATTTTAAACCCACCACGATGTTTACCCTTGGCTATGGTTTTATTTTTAATGAACCCAATGAGGAATATCTCATGGCTTCACCCACCCATGAGCATCGCATTTGGCAACAACTACTACTAAGACAAAAATCAAAAAACTTGTTTTTAGAGCATCGCTATCGGTTGGAACAACGGTTTATTGAAAATAAGGATTCGGGAGTAGATAGAGAAGAGCACAGATTAAGGTATCGATTTCAAGCTATTTTTCCGTTGTATTCTTTAAATCCGGTGCTAAGGCATTTATTTTTGATTGGAAACAATGAGGTCATGATTAATTTTAGGAGTGATCCTAATTTAATTTTCGACAGAAACCGGCTCTTTGTTGGAGCGGGATATCAAGTGAGTCCAAAATTGAATTTTCAAATGGGATATTTGAATCAATTTGCTCAATTTTCAGGAAGAGATAAGGCATTTTCTGAAAATTTATTATTAATCGGTATGTCTTACAACATGGATGATTTAATGCCGGAAATATTTCGAGCTAAAAAAGTGGATACTACCCAAAACTAATATAAATGAAACTTTTTCAAATAGTTATAGTTGTATCATTGTTGATGCTTTCACTTGAGAGTTGGTCTCAAGATACAAAAGTAAAAGACACTCAAAATACTACTCAGAACATGCATTCTTTACCGAAAGAAGGAAAGTATTATTGGGAACATCAAAAAAAAGAATTTGACAACATTGAAACCTTCAGAGTTAGTGGTCAGTCAAAAAATTCATTACCCATCGGAAAATGGGTCTTCCAATCAGGAATATGGAATTATGATATTCTATTCGTCAGTAATAATATTCGTCCAAAAATGGAAACCTTTGGAGTTTCATCTTCATGGGAAATGAACTTTACCAAAGGAACATTAAATGATGCATTTAGTTATAAAAAAACACAACTACCGCTTGAAGATAAAAAAGAGAAAATCATTCAAAGTGGAGAATGGCAAATGAAAGAAGGAAACATCAATGGAGCTTTCTCATGGATGGATGCAAATTCCTCAACTCCAACAATTATAAAGGGTCAAACTGACTCTAATGGAAGAGCCACGGGAATATGGCATTTTGAATATCTTTCTAATTCTAAGGAAAAAATCACTGAAAAACACCATTTCAAAGAAGGATTACTTCTCAAAATTGAATTGATGAAAGATAAGCAGTCTACTTTAATTGACTATGAAACCAACCAATCCTATTTCAATGCTCCAAAACCTGAGTATATCGTTATGGGTGATTTGGATTTTGATTTAAGTGAGAGCAAAGGTGAGAGTTCAGACAAATATAATGCTTTTGCAAATGAGATAAAAAGCATACACACTCAATTTAAAAATGCACCTATCGAGATTTCAGGTTTTATACCAAAATTTAGGAGGTTGAAGTTTATTTTCACTCCTGATGAATTAGCCTTAGTTGAACATATTCAAAAAAAAATAACTGATGTAGAGGTATCTTTTCAAGCATATTTTGAAAATGAATCATTAGTGATACGATCCAGAAATGAAAGTATTGATATTTCTTTTTCCATTCTTGATCAAACTAAAAAACAAATAACGCTTATAGATTCTCTTCTCAAAAGAACTAAGCTTCCTGAGTTTTTATATAAAAACAGACAAGAGCAAGGGTTGAATCATTGGGCTTTAGCCATTAATCAATTACAAACGGCGAGGGGTGAAGTTTATAAAAATGTGGAAGCTTCACTCCATGAGTTTATCCAAGTTGAAGGTTCAAAAAACTTTTGGAAAGCTCTTGAAAGTCATATCGTAAACTTGAAAAATGAAA
>JBKBOP010000078.1:0-9889 GCA_046293575.1 Flavobacterium sp.
GCTTGTATGTCCATAAAATTTCAAAATCAATTTCAAACATGGAAGATGGAAAGCAATTGATAAGATCCTCAGGTTCAGTTGCTGCTAATTACATTGAAGGAAATGAAAAATTAGGAAATAAAGATTTAATTTTTAGATTAAAAATTGCAAGAAAAGAAGCAAAAGAATCTCAATTATGGCTCAGATTATTACATGAATTAAATCCTGAGAATACAACTATTTCAGAAGAACTTCTCAATGAAGCTAAAGAAATTAGAAGCATTTTATCTACAATTATTAGAAAACTTGAACCATAAATTCAATCAAAAATCTGAAAACTTTGAGCTTGTTTTTGTTGTATAAATTTTTTGGAATTTATTTTTTGGAATTTGGAATTTTAAATACGCATGTTTAAATTCAAACAATTCACCATTCACCAAGACCGTTGTGCAATGAAAGTTGGAACGGACGGCGTAGTATTGGGTGCATGGATACCACTGGACAATGACCCCATTCGGATTTTGGATATTGGAGCTGGAACTGGGCTATTGGCTTTGATGCTTGCCCAACGTTCAGAGGCCACGGAAATCGATGCAGTAGAAATTGACGAGGATGCCTTTGAACAATGTGTCGAAAATTTTGAAGCTTCTCCTTGGGGTGACCGATTGTTTTGTTACCATGCCGACATCAGAGAGTTGGCCGACGACCCAGAGGAACCTTATGACCTTATCGTTTCGAATCCGCCATTCTTTTCAGAAGACACTCTACCAGATAACCCATCACGGGCACTGGCTAGAAATAATGAGTTGCTACCTTTTGAAGTAGTATTAGAGTCTGTTTCGATATTGTTGGCTGAGGAAGGACATTTTGCAGTGATTTTGCCTTTTAAAGAAGAAGTACGTTTCATAGAACTCGCACATCAATATCATTTGTTTCCCAAGAAAATGACGAGAGTTAAAGGGACTCCCAGTAGCGATATTAAAAGAAGTCTTATGTTCTTTTCTAAATATCCGTCAGAATGCAGTTTTGACGAACTAATTTTAGAAGTTGACAGACACGTATATACCGAAGAGTTCAAGAAAATCGTTGAGGACTTTTATTTAGACAAGTAGCAGTAATTGATAATACTCTGAATTACTATTTCAAAAATGTAAAGTTATTTGAACTATCATAATTCTTTCTTTTTTTAAGAAGCAATTCTCTCAATGGCAACGTAATGGAGAAAAGTTCCTTCAGAAGAAAATTTTGGCAATGCCTCAATTTCACATTTGTAGGTTGTTCCATCCTTTCTGTAATTTAAAACAATTTCTTTAAAAGGTTTCAACTCAGAAATGGCCTTTTTAATTCTTTGATTGGGAATGGTTTGTGTTAACTTGCCTTGAAACATTTTGGGCGATCTTCCTAAAATCTCATGAGGAGTATAGCCATTCATTTGCTTGACATTGTTAGACGTAAATACAATTTTTAAATGCTCATCTGTGATAATAATCACTTTTTTGTTTTGATGTACGATTTCATGGAAATTTTCACGCTTAGACCATTCCTTTTGTATGGAATTAAATAGAGCTTCATCAAGTTGATAGGTGCTAAAAATATCCCATGAAATCAGAGGTAGAGGAGTAATCTTTAGTGATTGGAAATATTTTGAAATGGCATTTTCGTAATGGGGTGTCATAATTTTTCTTTTATTAAACGAAAGCAATAAAAGATAGATTACAACTAAATAGAAGTTTCATCTACTTTTAAGCACTTTCGTGGTACTTAAAAAAACCAACCGGTATATCTGACTTGTCTTTTAGACTTCACAGTTGCACGACAGTTCAAGAATTTCACTTGATTCCACCTTTTATAGTTGACTTATCGGCGTCAAAATTAAATTTTAAAATTTAAAACAAAGCTTTTTTTAAATTTTTTAATTTGCCTTGACACTTTTTTACAGAATAAACTAAGGTTTCTTTGATTTAGATGTGGCATTTTTAAGAGCCCTGACATGCTCTATAATCATTTGCCCAAGAATCTCAAGTCTTTGTTGGCCTCCAGCATAAAAGCGATTTTGATTTACTAATTGTGTATCCATAAGCATGGAAGTGATTTAATACGAATACAAACTTAAAATCGATTTGTTTTAAATTATAACAATCGTTCGTTGAATTGTTATATTTCTTTGGTTACTTTTGTACAACTTAAAAATAAACGCATGAAGCCGGATGTATTTCAATCTCCTGACTATTACCTTTTAGATGATTTGCTAACTGACGAGCACAAACTCGTAAGAGATGCTACCCGTGCATGGGTTAAAAGAGAAGTATCTCCCATCATTGAGGAATATGCTCAAAAGGCTGAATTCCCTAAACAACTCATCAAAGGATTGGGTGAAATTGGTGGTTTTGGACCTTATATTCCAGAAGAATATGGAGGAGCAGGATTAGATCAAATTTCTTATGGTCTTATCATGCAAGAGATAGAAAGAGGAGATTCTGGTGTGCGTTCCACCTCATCGGTGCAGTCTTCTTTGGTGATGTATCCCATTTGGAAATACGGCAACGAAGAACAACGTCAACAATACTTACCCAAGCTAGCCACCGGAGAAATGATAGGATGCTTTGGTTTAACTGAACCTGATCATGGATCCAACCCCGGAGGAATGATTACCAATTTTAAGGATATGGGTGACCACTACCTTTTGAACGGTGCTAAAATGTGGATTTCTAATGCTCCTTTTGCCGATATTGCAGTAGTTTGGGCTAAGAACGAAGAAGGTCGCATTCACGGTTTGATTGTAGAAAGAGGGATGGAAGGATTTTCAACTCCTGAAACCCACAACAAATGGTCCTTAAGAGCTTCAGCTACCGGTGAATTGATATTTGATAATGTAAAGATTCCTAAAGCCAATCTTCTTCCGAACAAATCAGGATTAGGAGCTCCACTAGGATGCTTGGATTCAGCTCGTTATGGCATTGCCTGGGGAGCTATTGGTGCGGCAATGGATTGCTATGACACCGCTTTGCGATATGCCAAAGAACGCGTTCAATTTGACAAACCCATTGGTGCCACCCAATTGCAACAAAAAAAATTGGCTGAGATGATTACTGAAATTACCAAAGCACAATTACTTACTTGGAGATTGGGAGTGTTAAGAAATGAAGGCCGTGCCACCACTGCTCAAATCTCCATGGCCAAGAGAAACAATGTGAATATGGCCATTGAAATTGCTCGTGAAGCTAGACAAATACTTGGAGGGATGGGTATTACTGGAGAATATTCTATTATGAGACATATGATGAATTTGGAATCTGTAATTACCTATGAAGGCACGCATGACATTCACTTATTAATCACTGGAGCAGATATTACAGGTCTGCAAGCTTTCAAATAATCGAACAAAAGCTAAATTCTATACAAAAAGCTTCTCTAAACTGAGAGGCTTTTTTAATTTTGAACTAAACTTTGATATGAATACTCAAACCATTTACACCGCTATCGAGCCTTTAAGACAGCAATTGTTACAGCATTCACTGTATAGTAAAATTAAGTCTCCCGAAGATTTACATCTTTTTTTAGAAGGACATGTCTATGCCGTTTGGGATTTCATGTCATTGTTAAAAGCCTTGCAAAATCAACTTACTTGTACCACTATTCCATGGTTGCCCAATGGAAACCCTGATATACGGTATTTAATAAATGAAATTGTCTTGGCTGAAGAAACGGATCTCAACTGGGATGGAAAAAGACAAAGTCACTTTGAAATGTATCTGGAAGCTATGAAGTCTTGTGGTGCCAGTACTTCTGAAATAGAACATTTTATTGAAGGCATTGAAATCACTCAAAATATTTTTGTTTCGATCAAGCAAAGTTCACTTCCTACTGAAGTTAAAGCATTTTTAAATTTTACTTTTAGTGTAATTGATGAAGGAAAAGCTCATAAGATTGCGGCTGCTTTTACGTTTGGAAGAGAAGATTTGATACCCGATATGTTTACTCAAATTTTGAAAAATTTTCAGCAAAACTTTCCTGAAACCGACGTCTCAAAATTAATTTATTATTTTGAACGCCACATTGAATTGGATGGCGACGAACACGGTCCGATGGCCTTAAAAATGATTGAGGAACTATGCGGTAATGATGAAATGAAGTGGCAGGAAGTGGAGGAAGCCTCAATTCAAGCATTGGAAAAACGCATTGGACTATGGAATGCTATTGAAGAAATGGTGTGCGAAGAAAGTTGTGCCTCCTCATGAGAAGTCTTCTTCCAATAGTTTTTTTTATTCTCACCTTAGTATCATGTGATTCTGAGGAAAGACCTCTTGTCAATCAAAACCCACTTCCCGGTACAACGTATTATTATCTCGCACTTGGTGATAGCTACACGATCGGACAGGGTGTTTGTGAGACCTGTCGTTTCCCGGCTCAATTAAGAGATACCCTTAAAAAGTACAGACCCAATAGCGACCGTTTTGAATTGGACTATATCGCTCAAACCGGTTGGACAACCACACAGTTAAAATTTTCAATTGCGAACTTGAATCCTTCTCCAAAATATGATTTGGTTACGTTACTCATTGGAGTGAACAACCAATATCAAAATCAACCCTTTTCAATCTATCAAACTGAATTTCCAGAGTTGCTGCAAACCGCCATTACTTTGGCTAAAGGAAATAAAGAAAGAGTTGTTGTGGTTTCCATACCTGATTATGCTTTCACTCCTTTTGGACAAGGAAGACCGAATCCAGGAACTATTTCTACACAAATTGATATGTACAACGCTTTCGCGGAAAATCATACCCAATCTCAAGGAGTAAGTTTTGTGAATATCACAGATATCACCCGACAAGGATTGGTGAATCCAGCATTGGTGGCTGGAGATAATCTTCATCCCTCAACGGAAGCGTATCGGTTATTTGTGGAACGTATTACTCCTGTGGCTTTGCAAAAGTTAGATTGGTAGGTTTTTGGGGAGTAAATGGATTATTAGATTGTTGGATTATTAGATTGTTGCATTTAATGTATTGAAGTTATCGGTTCTCAGCTATACGCAGGCAGGGATTTTTAACCACTGAACTTCCTACGAAGAACTGAACTTTAAATTTAGCACTTTCCTGTCCTACGAAGCACGAACCCCCTGCTTGCGTATAGGTGATGTTATCGCTTCGGTGTTCTTTTCGTCCACTTGTTTCTCAGTCATTTGGGGTTTAAGTGTGTTCCTTAATTTAACTTCCTGAATGTTATGAGAATGAACCTCTATTAAGTGCTTGTTCTGGGTCGTACCAAGTTGATGTAATGAAATCCTGCATTTCTTTTACAAATCTTTTCATAACGTCAGAAGAAATAGGGAAGTCTCTATGTTGGTCTCTTACTTCTTCAAATATACTTCTTTTCTCAAATGGTAATCTTTTTGCTTTTCGCAGTAGAAATACATTGTCTATATCTGTCAATCGAACATCTTCTGGTTTCATATCAAGATACTCAACCAAAGCATAATACTTAGAAAGTGGACATCCCTTTTTTAATCTAGATGCTGTTCCTGCACATTCCTGAAACATAGTTTTATCATAATTGACTTTTACTTCGGCAGCTAAAACGGCTAAAAATAATTTACCATTGGCTGTTACTTTTTTATCAAACTTGGCATCTGGAGAGAACTGATAAAAAATACTCTTTCCAATGGTAAAGTCTTGGTCTTTTTGCTTTAATACTATTTCAGGTTGTTCAATTAATCCTTCTATATTACTTGGTCTAAAGGTCAAGGACATAAAAGCTGTCTGACTACCTGTTTCAATTCCTTTAGGTAATCCTTTTAAAATATCGTCACATACTAAATGAATTAGAAATTCTTCGATTATGCTATTATCAAGCTTCATTTGCCCTTTCTGTCTTTTAATAAAGGGACTGCCTTTTTTCGCAATTAAATCTACTTCTAAAAAGTCTTTGTACTCGTTAAGAAGACTAGTCATCTCCTCAACTCTCTTATCTCCTTTGCTTGTTAGTTTAGTCAGTTTATCTGACCAAGCTTCATATTGTTTAAAGGCTTCCTCCAATAAAGATTTATCCGCCTTTGCTTTAGGGTTTTTAATTGCAGCAAGCAATTTTTCTCGATGTGGTGTAAGTGCCATTATTTAAAAATTGGTGATGGTTTAACTTGATTTAATTTTACCAGAACGTCTTTAAAGTCACCTAAAACTTCATTTGGTGCTATCTGTTCCGCTCTTTTTAAATGTTTTTCTGCAATGGAAAAGGCATTTTTCGGAATAGGTAAATCGTTCTTTGTTTTTTCAAAAATCAGAATGTCTTCAAAAATCAATTGTCCAAATTTGTTGCTAAATGACCTTCCTTCTTTACCTATAAATCCGTAACCTCCCATTTTAGTAATTAGTTCTTCAACGATTTCACCATTATAAAATGGTGTTTTTCTTACGTTGGACTCTCTCCCTACAACCATAACTAACTTTCCATTATCCTTTAAAGTATGCCAAAAACTATTTATAGAAGACTCCATATCAAGACAATATTGCACAACGGTTAATAGTCGATTTCCTCTATTTTTTCTATTTGAACCAAACTCAGAATGTGCAACTCCAAGTATATCGTAGCCAAATGATTCAGTAACCGCACGGTAGTTTTGATGATAGTTAAAAACGTTTATATAAGGGGGGCTAGTTAAAATTAAATCTGTTTGCTCAGGGTACTGAGTTGAAATATTCCTTGCATCTGAATTATGTACCTGAATATCTACATCACAAAATGGAAGATTTAAAAGACACTTTTTCAAATAGTTAAATGAATGCTTTAATGATTCATAAACAGTCATTTTTTTATCTTTCTCGGATAAAAAGAGCATATTCATAAAAAATGGAAGTGTTTCATTATTAGATATTGACTTTAAGGTTTTTGATACATCAATTAATCCTCTATATGAAGCACGATAATCAGGTAAGTCAATAAAGACCTTTTGCCCATTTAAGTTTGATAAAACCTGAGACAATTTATGCTCAATGGTATAAAGTAATTCATTTCTTTCAGCAATGTTTAGTGAGGAGTACTTATAGAAACAAGCCATTTGATAGGCAGCAGGATTAATTTCGTAACCCACACTTGAAAATCCTTTGACCGCAGATTCTATCAAAACGGTTCCACTACCCGCAAAAGGGTCAGCAATCAATGCATTCGATTCCAAATCCGATGAACTAATTATATATTCAACAAATTCAGGAGTAAACTGACCTCTCCAATTAAATAAATTGGCTCTCTTCTTTGATTTTACGTCTAACTTATCTTGTACAAGGTTCATATACTTTTTTTTCTTCGTTGATATTCAATTTGTTCCTCAGCAACTCTAAGAGCGTTAAGACCTTCTTCTTCATCCTTTACCAAGTCATAAACCTTTGTTGCAATCCACAGTGCCTCAAGTTCTGAATAGGGAGTATTGAAGACATTGCTTAAAGTTTTTAAGTGTTCTCTTTTTAAGGGTTTATTATCACTTTCAACTTTACTTAAAAAGCCGTCACCAACTTCAAGCATAGATGCAAGCTGTCTTTGAAGCATTCCTGACTCTTCTCTCAATTGCTTTATTTTTTGCCCTAGTGTCATTTTACCTAATTTGGACTTGACTGATTTGGGTCAAATTTACAAAAGTTTTTATACGAAGAATTATTTGTTGAGAAAATATTCAAAGGTTCTTAATTTTTTGTAATGGTTCGCTTGGGTGTTTGGTTTTTTACACTGAGCGATAACGAGTTGATTTGAGGCTACTATGTACAATAGATTAATAACAAAAGAGGCCAAAACAAATTTCTGTATCTTTTGCTTACAACTATTTTTATATTGAACGAATGGTTATTGTTCTGGAGCGATGGTTACTTGTAGACCATCGATTTGGTTGGTTATCGGGATTTGACAGCCCAAACGACTATTATCCTTTACATGATAAGCGTCCCATAACATAGCATCTTCATCAGGATTTTTTTCAAGAATATTGACCTCTTCTTCATTTTCAATATAACATTGGCAGGAAGCACACATGGCCATACCTCCGCAGACGCCAATAGTACCTTCTTCAGCGAGTTCAAAAGCACGAATCACCTCCATGAGGTTCATGTTCATATCGGTGGGAGCTTGAATTTCGTGGGTAGTCCCGTTTCGATCGGTGATGATGAGGGTAATATCTTGGGACATTAAAAACTTACTTTTTATGTTTTCTCGAAGAAGTAATTGTTCTTTCTATTTTTTGTGATGGGCTAGAATTATAAATAGCATTAATAATACCGCAAGCTGCATTAAGTCTCTCCAGCGGTGTTTTATCAGAATAAAATGACACATGATCATCAGCTTCGGCAAAAGTTGATTTGTTTACAACTGCTCTGTTCATTTTAAAATCTTCCATACCTTGTTTTTGGAAAAACAAAAATAACCAATTAATCAATGGCTTTCACCACGGCTTTCTCAGCTTCTTTTCGAGTGCCATCGAATCCGTCTACGCCTGACACCGTGGTGTATTTCAACACGTATTTTTTTCCAGGGTTGATACGGTTATAGACACTCTGACACATCAAGGTAGCTTCGTGGAAACCACAAAGAATGAGTTTTAATTTACCTGGATAAATGTTTACATCTCCAATGGCGTAAATGCCTTCGATGTTGGTTTGGTAATCTAAAGCATTATTGACTTTGATGGCGTTTTTTTCGATGTCTAGTCCCCAGTTGGCAATGGCTCCTAGTTTTGGGGTGAGCCCAAAAAGGGGAATAAAATAATCGGTTTCCACGTTCATTCGGGCACCATTCATTTCAATATCAACCGATTCAATCCTTTCTGAACCTTTAAAGCCAACGACTTCTGCGGGTGTGATTAATTTTATCTTTCCAGCATTTCTTAGTTCCTGTACTTTTTCAACAGAATCTAAAGCTCCTCTAAATTCATTTCTTCTATGCACCAAGGTTACTTCAGAAGCGACATTGGATAAAAAGATACTCCAATCTAAAGCGGAATCACCACCACCTGATATCACAACTTTTTTACCGCGATATTTTTCAGGGTCTTTAATAAAATAGTCAACTCCTCGGTCTTCTTGTTCGTAGAATTCTATGTCTTTAAGCAATGGTTTTCTGGGTTCAAACGTACCCAACCCTCCAGCAATGGCGACCGCTTTGGCGTGGTGTTTTGTACCCTTATTGGTGGTCACTACAAAAGTACCCTCCTCTAATTTTTCGATGGTTTCTGCGGTTTCTCCTAAGGTAAATCCTGGTTGGAACTGTTTGATTTGTTCCATAAGGTTACTCACCAAATCACCCGCTAATACCTCAGGAAATCCTGGTATATCATAAATGGGTTTTTTGGGATATAACTCTGCCAATTGTCCGCCCGGTTGTGGCAACGCATCGATGAGATGGCATTTTAATTTGAGTAATCCAGCTTCAAAAACAGCAAAAAGTCCGGTTGGGCCGGCTCCTATGATGAGTATATCGGTTTGAATCATTTCTTTTTATTAAGGCACTATTATGTACCGCGAATGTATTAGTATCGTATGCTTTTAAAAATGATATTTATCAGTTACAAGGGTTTGCGTGAGGGATTGAGCCTTTGTTTGAGCTCTTTTTGAGGCCGACCGGAGGGAGGCCTCAAAAAAGCGAGTGGCGAAAGCCCGACCCTTGTGGTCACGCCCCAAAAATTAAGCGACGTTTTCTACCGACTCAATTTGTGGTACGTACTTCTTGATCGTGGTTTCTACCCCTGCTTTGAGGGTCATTTGATTGACACTACAGCCTACACATGCTCCTTCGAGTCGCACTTTGACGTGTTTACCATCTTGTATTTCGATCAGGGAAATATTGCCTCCGTCTGATTCCAAAAAGGGACGAATCTCGTCAAGGGCTTTTTCGACGTTCAATCTCATTTCTTCTGTATTCATTTCTTGAGTTG
>JBKBOP010000079.1:0-9816 GCA_046293575.1 Flavobacterium sp.
AAAATGGTTGAATGTTGCTCTTGGATATGGAGCAACAGGAATGATCACCGCAAGAGATGAATTGGTGAACTCAGTTTTCTTTCCAGAAAGCAAAAGAGTAAGGCAATTTTACATGAGTTTAGATGTAGATTTGGAAAAAATACCTACAAATTCACCGTTTTTAAAAACTATTTTTTCTTTGGTCAATGTGGTCAAAATACCTGCTCCAACGTTTGAAATAAGGGGGAACGGACAAGCAAAATTTCATTGGATTTATTTTTAGAAAAACTTTAACCAATTGATAATCAAATTTATAATAAATATTGTATATTTGCGGGCTGAAATTTCAGTAGGGTGACAGCCTCTGAGAAATCAAAATTTATGATAAGAAAATGGATTTTTTACTCTTTGTTGACCCTGATTGTATTTTTAATCAGTAGTGGTTTTAAACCCAATGAAGCTAAGTTTTATGATTGGTTTCACACCGTTGAAGAAGAAGAGTTATTTTACAATGTACTCACCGAGGAAGAAAGCAAATATCAATTTACGGATCTTCCTTTTACTGGTAGAACTTTTGCCGGTTTCAAACAAGCTTTGGCCTTTAAAGAATCTCAAGGAAAATATAGATTGATTAATCCTTTTGGTTATATGGGGAAATATCAATTTGGTATGGGCACTTTAAGAACCGTTGGTATTAGAGATTCTATTGCTTTTTTAAATTCTCCAAAACTTCAAGAGGATGCTTTTAAAGCTCTTTTGGCAATCAACAAGCATGAATTGCGAAGTGAAATTGAAACCTACGAAGGAAAAGTAATTAATGGCGTAGTGATAACTGAATCAGGATTGTTAGCCGCCGCCCATTTAGGTGGAGCTGGTTCTGTAAAAAAGTTTTTACGTTCAAATGGTAAAAGCGGATTTAGAGATGGTTTTGGAACTTCTTTAAAGAGTTATATTAAAAACTATGGTGGATATGATACTTCCTTAATTGTTCCCAATAAAAATGCAAAGGTAAAATTTAAGTAATTAGTACTTCTGAAGAATAAAGATAGCCGGTCTGTTATGCAGTTCCGGTTTATTTTTTTTCCATTCTTTCACCGTTTTTGTTTTAATGAACTCAGTGGGTAAGGTAAGGTCAGCGGCTATACAAAGATGTGTTTCCGGTTGCAGAAAGTTTAAAAAATCTTCAAACAGTTTGTTGTTTCTATAGGGAGTTTCTATGAAAATCTGAGATTGAGACAAACTCAAGGATTTGTTTTCAAATTGTCTGATGGTGAGTTTTTTTTCGTTTTTTTCAATCGGAAGATACCCATTAAAAGCAAAACTTTGGCCATTCATACCAGAGCCCATTAGTGCAAGTAGGATGGAGGAGGGTCCCACCAATGGAACCACTTTAATTCCCTTTTGATGAGCCAATGCAACGATGGCAGCTCCAGGATCTGCTACACCCGGACATCCGGCTTCACTCATCAAACCAATGTTCATTCCTTTTTCACAAGGTTGTAACATCGTTTTTAATTCGTCAGAGGTTGTTCTTTTGTTTAAAGTGCTTAATCGCAATTCAGATTGTATGACTTCCGGACAAATAGATTTAATAAATTTCCGAGCTGTTTTTTCGTTTTCAACAATAAAATTAAGAAGCAATCCTACCGTTTTAGGAATAGTTTCAGGTAAAACCTCCATAGGGTTGTTGTCACCTAATGGAATCGGAATCAGGAATAAAATCCCTTGGGTAGTACTCGTTTCCGACATGATTAGGAGTGTTTTTCCAATAATTTTTGTGCAATTATATCACAGGCTTCATCAAGCATGTCATATACTTGTTCAAAACCATTTTGAAGTCCATAGTAAGGGTCTGGAACATCAACATTTTCACTTGGAAATAAGGCGTCAAGGATGAGTGTAACTTTTTGTTTATGTTCTGCTTTAGTAGCCAAACGAATGACATCTTCATAATTAGAATTATCCATCACAAAAATATAATCAAAACGATCGAAATCTGAAGTTTGAATTTGACGACCTCTTTGTTTGGTTATATCTAATCCTCTTTTACTCGCCGTTTCAATAGATCTTTTGTCTGGTAGTTGTCCCACATGCCAATGACCAGTCCCAGCAGAATCTACCAGAAAGGTGTCAGAGGGAAGTTTGGACGAAAGTATCCCCTCCGCCAGAGGTGAGCGGCAAATATTTCCTAAACAAACCATTAAAATTTTAACCTGCATACAAAGATGTGTTCTAAAATGAAATGCGGTTTAGATGACTAAACCGCACGTTATTAAATGGATAATTTTTTTTGAATGTCATCCACAAACTTTCTAAATTGTTTGTCAGTTTCAACAAGATTGTCCACCGTTTTGCAAGCATGTAAAACGGTTGCGTGGTCACGGTCACCAATTTGAGAACCGATATTTGCCAAAGAGGCTTTTGTGAACTTTTTAGCGAAGAACATAGCCAATTGTCTCGCTTGAACAATATGTCTTTTTCGTGTTTTTGATTTCAAGGTTTCAACATCAAGCTGGAAATAATCGGAAACCACTTTTTGAATATAATCTATTGAAATTTCATTCTTAACATTTTTGACAAATTTCTCTACTATGCCTTTGGTTAAATCAAGCGTTACCTCTTTTTTGTTGAAAGAAGCCTGTGCAATTAAAGAAATGATTGCTCCCTCAAGTTCTCTTACATTGGTTTTAATATTTCTGGCTACATATTCAATGATTTCTTGTGGCATCTCTACACCATCTCTATAGAGTATGTTATGAAGAATTGAAACTCTTGTCTCATAGTCAGGCTGATGTAATTCAGCACTTAATCCCCACTTGAATCTTGAAAGCAAACGCTGTTCAATGTCCTGCATATCCACAGGAGCTTTGTCGGAAGTAAGGATGACCTGTTTTCCGTTTTGGTGTAAGTAGTTAAATATGTGGAAGAAAACATCTTGAGTTCCAGATTTTCCTGAGAAAAACTGAACATCATCAATAATCAGTACATCAATAAGTTGATAGAAATGTATAAAATCATTTCGAGTATTTTTTTTTACAGAATCTATATATTGTTGCGTAAAAACCTCTGCAGAAATATACAAGACCGTCTTTTCAGGGAATTTATCTTTAATTTCAACACCAATGGCATGAGCCAAGTGAGTTTTTCCTAATCCAACACCACCAAAAATCAATAATGGATTAAAGGAAGTGCCCCCAGGTTTATTGGCAACGGCCATACCTGCAGATCTTGCTAGTCGGTTTGAATCACCTTCTAAAAAATTATCGAAATTATAATTTTGGTTGAGCTGAGACTCAATTTTTAGACTTCTAATTCCAGGAATTACAAAAGGATTCTTTAGTTCTGGACTTAGGTTTTTGATGGGTGCATCCACTTCTTGAGACTTCATCGGACTTCTGGAGAGACTTGGCAATTGTTCCATAAAGGGTTGTTTATTGCCAAAAGTATTTTCCATTTTAATTTTATAGAGTAGCTTTGCATTTGGACCAAGTTCTTTTGTCAAGGCTACTTTGAGTAGTTTTACATAGTGTTCCTCGAGCCATTCATAAAAGAATTTGCTTGGAACTTGTATGGAAAGAGCATTGTCTTTTAATTCAACTGACCTAATCGGTTCGAACCAAGTTTTGAAAGCTTGTTCCTGAATATTGTCTTTAATAAAGAGTAGACAGTTTTCCCATACCGATTGTGCAGTTTTTGTCATTTTGCGTCTCTAAACGATTAGTTAATTTACTTATTTTCAGTCAGAAAAAAGAGTTTTTCTGTGTCAATTTGGAGTTAACAAATATGTGAACAAAAAATGGTAAAAAAAAATTAAAAGCATATTGATTTTAAAAAAAAATTGTTGTAAAGCCCTTATGGGGCTTGACTTCGTCAAAGCGAAAAGTATTACAGAAAATTATGAAAGAACATCAATTACAAGTGCGTGTAAGGTACTCAGAGACAGACCAAATGGGTGTGGTGTATCATGGAAATTACCTTCCCTATTTTGAAATTGGAAGAGTGGAATGGCTCCGTAGTCATGGCATCTCCTATAAGAGTATGGAAGAGAATGGAATTGCTTTACCCATTGTTAATATCAACATCAATTATAAAAAACCAGCTCGTTATGATGATATGTTGACAGTAGTTACAACCCTTAAAAGTCAGGAGTCAGTGAAGATTGAATTTGAGTGTAAAATTGAAAATGAAGAAGGAGTTTTGTTAACAACTGCTGATTTTATTTTGGTTTTTGTAGATGTACATACTGGAAGGCCAACACTCCCTCCTGATAATGTAAAAGCAATTATTGAGAAAGTTTTTTCTGAGGTTTAGTCTAGAGACTTCCACGTTAGTCCATAAATGGAATTAAATGCTTCTGTCAGTTTCATCGATTCATTTTTTCTGATGGAGATGGTCAGTAAACAATTCATTTCCATTTTTTGCTTTAGAATGTCTGCTTTTTTTTCTTTTAGAACTTTCATCACTTTGTTGAGAATAGCGTATTCAAAACTGAGTTCAAAGTTTGATTGCAAATGTCTCTCAATGATTTCTGAACTTTCCAACGTTAATTGAGCAGTAGTTTTATAGGCAGAGATAAGTCCGCTTACACCAAGTTTGATTCCTCCAAAATATCTAACTACTGCCACTAATATATTGGTGACTCCAAAGGATAGAATTTGTCCATATATTGGAGTGCCAGCAGAATTGTTTGGTTCTCCATCATCATTGGCTCGGTAATATATTTTTTCTACTCCAATTTGGAAGGCATAACAAATGTGATTGGCAGTGGGGTGAAGCTTTTTGAGTACTTCCAAATGATTTTTAAATTCTAGTTCGTTTGCCAATGGAAAGGCATAGCCAATAAACTTACTGTTTTTGTCTTTCCAGAGGATATCACTCACTGGAGCACTTATTGTTGTATAGGTGTCATTCATTTAAAGAGTCATAAGTGCAATTGAAATAAGAGCCAAAACGATTCCTAATCCATTAGTAATGGAGATTTTTTCTCTAAACAGTGCAATGCCCACAGCTGTGGTTAACAAAACTATCGCAACATTGTGTACTGTAAAAATGGTTGAAGTGTCCCAAGTTTCATGTCCGAGCATTTTAATCATATAGTAGAGTGCAAAAAAATTTGGAATACCCAATGCTATCCCGGCCAGAACATTTCTAGTTTTAAAAATGGATGGATTTTTCTTGATTTTGAATAGTAAAATTAAAGACCCTATGATAAAGGCAATGAGGAATGTATTGGTTGTAAATAAATAAGTATCATCATTTTGAAGGTAAAAATGTTGCACTAACTTTAAACTTCCGTCAATCAAACCAGCTCCAAAAAACACCAACATCGGCCATAAAAATTGGTTTTTTAAGGCAACGGTTCCAGATTCTTTTTTAGAGGTGAGAAATACAGCGAATAATGCCAAAACGACCCCAATGATTTTTAAAAATCCTAAAGCATCTTTAAAGAAAAATACCCCCATTCCAATGGGAATAATCACCGACATTTTTGAAGCCACCGATGCCACCGATAGACCATTCCGCTGAGCCGTTATTGCTGTGGCAAAAAACACTAAAATAAATAAGAATCCAAGTAGTAAGCTGGAGTAGAGCCATTCACTTTCAATCACTTTAGAAAATGAATAATCACCTGTCATAAAATATCCAATTCCAAAAGCAGTTCCATAATTGACCACCAAAGCGGTGAGTGTATCAATGTTGAATTTTGAAAATGCTTTTAAGATGACAAATAGTAGTGAATTTAGTAGTACACTTAAAATGATAAATGTCACAGTTGAAAATTTTTATGTGATAATAAATGGATTACATCCTCTTGACCAACTATGAGATTCCATGTTTGGAGATGGGTTAATTGAGCCGCATCTGTGTTTTCTTTTCTGTCGTCAACAAAAAGAGTTTTTTCAGGGGTCAAATTTTGTTCCTCAATGACTCTTTCATAGATGGCTATATCGGGTTTTCGCAACCCCATTTCAAATGAAAAACAAATAGCATCAAAACATTCAAAAAAGTCACGAACAAATGTTTCGCCATAGTTTTCTTTAAAATGTTGAATGTGAATTTCGTCGGTATTGCTCAACAGAATCAACTTATATTTTCCTTTCAATCCTTTTAAAAATTCAAGTCTACTTTCAGGAAAATCTCCTAAAATAGTATTCCATGCTTTTTTGATGAGGATAGGGTCTTTGACATCAGCTTCCTTTGAAAGGCCTTCCAAAAATTCTTGTTGATTGATTTTTCCAATTTCAAACGAATGATTTAATTGTTTGAGGTTTTCACTCCAACTTTTGATGCCCAAATCCAATAAAGCTTGTTGTAAAGCTGCTTTGTTGAGGTTGATGAAAACATCTCCAAAATCAAAAATAATCGTATTAATCATGGTTTAGAATTATTTTTAAAGTGTCTTTCAAAATAGTGATTTCGGAGTTTATTTTTGTGTTTTTTGAAAAATGCGGTGCAGGAATGCCTCCGCCCAAACTATTGTTTCCCTCAAAAATACGAGCTTCATCCCAAGTAGATGCATCTATAAATGATTGTAGCGTTTTCAAACCTCCCTCTACAATAAGGGATTGAATGCCCTCATCATACATAACTTTCAACATCTGAGGAATTGTGTTTTTTGTAAAGTCTATAGTATGGTATTTCAAATGCTTTGAAATCGATTCTTGATTTTTTTCAGAAAAAATCAGGGTATTAATAGAATGGTCTTTACAATGATAATGCTCTGGAATGCTGTTTTCTCGGTCAATGATTATTCTAGTGGGTTGATGGTCATTCCAATCTCTAGCGTCTAATCGTGGGTTATCGTCCAAAACGGTTTGGGTACCCACCAAAATTGCCTGTTCTTCAGTTCTCCATTTGTGAACAAGTTGCCTTGAACGTTCATTCGAAATCCAAACGGGTTTCTTCTCAATTTTAGATAGGGGAGCAATATATCCATATTTGCTTTGAGCCCATTTTAAGATGATATAAGGTCTCTTTTTTTGATGAAAGGTGAAGAAACGTTTGTTGAGTTCATAACATTCTTTTTCCAAGACTCCAACACTTACATCACAACCTCCATCTTTCAAAATATCGATACCTTTTCCTGCCACTTTATCATGAGGATCTTTAATGCCTACTACCACCCTTGGTATTTTATGTTCAAGAATTAAATGGGCACAAGGAGGGGTCTTCCCAAAATGACTACAAGGTTCTAAACTCACATAAATGGTGGATTTTGTTAATAGACTTTGGTTTTTTACAGATTTAATTGCATTGACTTCCGCATGTGGTTGACCCGCTTTTTGGTGCCATCCCTCTCCAATGATGTTGCCCTCATGAACAATCACACTTCCCACCATCGGATTTGGATAGGTGCTCCCAAGCCCATTTGCGGCAAGCTCTAGGCATCTTTTCATGTAAAGTACATCTTGTTCCATCACACAAAGGTAATTTTTTGGTTAAATCTACCCTAATAGTTTTAATTTTGCAGCATAATAAATTCCATGTACCACATTCAGCCTATTTCTCAAAAAGATAATTCTAAAATTGCAGAGGTCATAAGAACGGTCTTAATCGAACATGACGTTCCAAAAGTGGGGACAGCTTATGCCGATAGTTCATTAGATTCTATGTATGAAACCTATCTTCAAGAAAAGGCTTGTTATTGGGTAATTACATCCGAAGATAAAGTGTATGGCGGTGCAGGCATTGCTCCTTTGGAAAATGGTCCCGAAGGTGTTTGTGAATTACAGAAAATGTATTTTTTGGACGAAGTAAGAGGTAAGGGATTGGGAGTAGCTATGATGAAAACCTGTTTGAAATTTGCAAAAGAACAAGGCTTTAAAAAGTGCTATCTGGAAACGATGCCTAACATGAACGAAGCTCAAAAACTATATCAAAAATTTGGGTTTGAGTATCTTAAATCACCCATGGGCTGTACGGGCCATACCTCCTGTCCTGTTTGGTTGCTCTTGGATTTGGATAAATTTGAGGATGCTTCAATATGAAATTATTAGCTTTTAAAAGATTGCTATTAAAGGAACTTGCTTCCAACTTTGATGGGGAGGAGATTGTTCGGTTTTACTATGTATTATGTGCTCATTTTTTGAAAATGAATAGGGCTGAAGTAGTTTTGAAAGCTGATGAAAACATACCTCCTCAAGCAATGGAAATGCTAGACTCTGCTTTATCAAAATTGAAGATAAACACCCCGATTCAATATGTTTTAGGAGAAACAGATTTCTATGGCTCCACTTTTCGAGTGAACCAAGATGTATTAATTCCCAGACCTGAAACAGAGGAATTAGTGGATTGGATTATCAAAGAGTATCAAAACAAATCTGTAAAAATTTTGGACATTGGGACAGGAAGCGGATGCATTGCCATTTCTTTAGCTAAGCATATTCAAAATGCAATGGTATATGCGATGGATATCTCTGAGTCAGCCTTAAAAATTGCTCAAGAAAATGCAAAAATAAATCAAGTAGATTTAAAAATCTGGCAGCAAAGCATTCTTGAATTAGACGCACTTATTGAGAAATTTGATGTTATCGTCTCCAATCCTCCGTATGTTCGATATTTGGAAAAAGAGCAAATGCATAAAAATGTGTTGGAGCATGAACCTTCTTTAGCTTTGTTTGTAGAAGATAATGATCCTTTACTCTTCTATCGAAAAATTGCAGCGTTGGCTAAAGTATCATTGAACGCTGGTGGAGTACTTTTTTTTGAAATCAATCAATATCTTGGAAACGAAACGAGGAGTCTCTTAAAAGACCTTGGTTACGAAAGTGTAACACTTAAAAAAGATATGTTTGGCAATGATCGGATGATTAAAGCTCAATTATTCATACCTTAATGCTTCAATAGGGTCTAATTTTGCAGCTTTTAATGCCGGATAACCCCCTGATAGTAGTGCCACTATAAAACTAGTAGCCACAGCGGCAAAGATGGCAGTCCATGGAATTACAAAATTGAAATCCAAGAAGGAAGCGAAAACAGAGCCAAAAATAATTCCGAAAATAATTCCAATAAATCCACCGAGTTGACCTATTACAATGGTTTCGGTAAAAAACTGAAACGCAATGGTTTTTCGCTTAGCACCCAATGCTTTCCGAATGCCAATTTCTCGAGTTCTTTCGGTTACAGAAACCAACATGATGTTCATCAAGGCAATGGAAGATCCAAAAATAGTAATGATGCCAATAACCCAAGCTGCAGCACTCAGAGCTCCTGTTAATGACAAAATTTGGTTGATTAATTCGTCGCTTCTAATGATACCGAAGTTATTTTCTTCCACAGGGTTTAATCCTCTCACTTGTCTCATGGTGATTAAAGCATTATCAATAGAGGATTCAAGAAATTCTTTATGAGCAACCATGATGCCGAGATTGTAATTGATATTTGATTGAGAAAAAAGGGAACGAGCCACTTGAATAGGTATAAGCACCCTTAAATCTTGGGAGTTTCCAAAGGTGGAGCCTTTTTCTTTTAGAATACCAATGACTTTAAACTTAGCACCTCTGATGGAAATAGTTTTATCAATGGGGTTCATGTCTTTAAACAGTCCTTTGTTGAAGTCGGAACCCAAAACACAAACAAAATTGTTGTTTTCAACATCAAAAGGAGTGAAATTTCGACCGTTTACAATTTCGAAACCATTGTTGGGGGCATACATTTCGTCAACTCCTAGTACGCTAATATCGGGATCAGTTTTCTTGTTGTCAAATTTGACTTCTGCTCTGCTGGTTGCCACAAAGGAAAGTGAGGTGGTTGTTCCTGGAAAATTGTATTTTTCTTTAAAATCTTTAGCTTCGGTATAAGATATAATAGGATTTATTTTCTCTCTTTGAGCTCTTG
>JBKBOP010000080.1:0-9784 GCA_046293575.1 Flavobacterium sp.
TTTTTAGTGGCAAGGTTTTCACCGGCTGACAATGACAATTTTTTCGCCACGACTTTTTTCGCAAACTAATTTCGGACTTTTAAAACGCTGACTTTTCAGACAACTACTCAACATTTTTTTACGACTAACTTTACGCAGACCGACTTCTATGTTTTCTATGCGACTATGTGGTTCAGTATTTTTACAAACAATGTTTTTCGACAACTACTACTTTCAATTTTTCGGTTTTCACAGACAACCCGTGCAGACAATTCCCAACTTATTTTTAGTTGACAAATACGACCAACTTTGCGACTTTGAAAAAGTTTTCGCACGACAAATTTTTTATTCACTAATAGACAACTTAAACTGACAGAGAGAAACACCAATAAAATCTACAGTTACAGCGGACACAGACGAAAACGGCAGCGGCTAACAGCACATTTGCGTCAGGCGGGGTGACGTGCTTCGTATGACAATTTTGTGTATAATTGAAGTGCAGTTCTTCGTATCAAGTGTGGTGCTTAAAAACCCGCCCGAACGCAAATCTGCAAAACGTTAGGCCTCATTGTAAAAACCCACCGCACATTTAGCACATTTGGTTTTGCCCGACACTAAAGCCGACCCTTCACAAAACCAAAAGAGCTAAATCACCCACCGCTGACAAAAACAACGAACTGCCGAAAATATATTTAAGTATTTGCTTAAATAAGAAAATCATTTGTATCTTTGTTGCGTTATTATATCCTAAACAGGAAAATTATGGAAAACAATCAATCGTGTATCAGAGTGTTTGCCGACAAGGTTCAAATAGACAATTGTAGAGAAATACTTCACGCCAACGACAAATCATTCAGCAAGTTGAGTGGACTTTTAGCATTGGCAGGAAACGAAGTAAGGCTGAAAATCTTGTTTCTCTTAGAAGAAGAAAACGAACTCTGCCCGTGCGACCTTTCAGACATTCTCGGAATGAGCATTCCTGCCATTTCACAACATCTGAGAAAACTCAAAGACGGAAATGTAGTTGAAGGTAGAAGAGAAGGACAGACCATTTTCTATTCACTCAAAGCTGAACAATTAGCTTTACTTCGACCATTTTTTAAACACATCATTACCAATTCAAAAAAGGAAACAGTATGAACAAGAAAAACAACAGACTTGTCGGAGCGGGAGTGCTTTCGGCAGTAGCAGCTTCACTTTGCTGCATCACACCTGTATTGGCTCTTATTTCAGGAGCGTCAGGAGTGGCTTCCACATTTTCGTGGATGGAACCAGCAAGACCGTATCTTATTGGTATTACCATTATTGTTTTAGGATTTGCTTGGTATCAGAAACTCAAGCCACGAACAGCAGAAGAAATTAAGTGTGACTGCGAAGAAGACGAAAAGAAGCCTTTTATGCAAACGAAAACATTTTTAGGAATTGTAACCGTGTTTGCAGCTTTGATGCTTACTTTCCCCAATTATGCACACATATTCTATCCTTCAAACGATAAAAAAGAAGTTATAATTGTCAATGCCTCGGACATTCAAACCATAACTTTTGATGTAAAAGGAATGACTTGCAATGGCTGTGCTTCACACGTAGAAAATGACGTGAACAAATTGCCAGGCATTGTTTCAGTTGATGCTATTTATGAAGAAGCGACTGCTAAAGTAGAATTTGACCAAACCAAAGTGAGTTTGGCACAAATTGAAGAAGCTATCAATGGCACAGGTTACAAAGTGGTTGGAAAGAAATGAGCCTAACAATGAGAAGTTTGAAAACAAATAAAATGACAAAAGGCGAATTCCATCTGACCATTGAGAAAAAATATAAACAGATGAAATAGTATTTTTTTGCCTTTCGCATTTAAGAACTTAATTAAATAATTACAAAATGAACAAAGAAACCCTTAAACTCGACATCACAGGAATGACTTGCGACCATTGTGCCACGAGTATAGAAAAACTGCTTTTCAAAAATGAAGGTGTAAAGGAAACCAATGTGAGTTATCCAAAAGCCACTTGTGAATGTTCGTTTGACCCTGCCAAAACCAACAAAGAAGAAATCATCAACACCATCAACGGCACAAAAAACTATAGTGTAAAAGGTGAAATCCCAGAAAATGGAAATAGTGGCAACAACCAATTTGACCTCATAATAATCGGTGGTGGTTCGGCTGCATTTTCGGCAGCTATCAAAGCAGAGAGTTTGGGTTTGACTACACTAATGGTAAACGGTGGATTAGATTTTGGCGGAACTTGCGTAAATGTAGGTTGCGTTCCTTCTAAAAATCTAATTCGTGCAGGTGAAACGGCTTATCACGCCACACACTCCAACTTTGAAGGAATCAAACCAAGAGGTGTGGATATTGATTTTGCACAAGTTATCAAAGACAAGAAAAAATTGGTCGCTACGCTTCAAGAGAAAAAGTATATGGACGTGGTGAGCGATTTTGAAAACCTGACTATGCTAAAAGGTTGGGCAACTTACAAAGACAACAAAACCATTGTTGTTGATGGAAAAACAGAATATACTGCTTTAAAATTTATCATTGCCACAGGTGCGACTACCAATATCCCAAGTATTGAAGGATTGAATGAAATAGGCTACCTAACCAATATTTCCCTTTTCGACTTGGAAGAAAAACCCGAAAGCATAACCATTATGGGAGCAGGTTATATCGGTTTGGAAATTGCAATAGCTTACAATCGTTTAGGTGTAAAAGTTCGCATAATAGAATTCACCGACCGTGTTTTGCGAACACAAACACCTGACATTAGTGAAGCATTGGAAACGCAAATGCGAAAGGAAGGGATTGAAATTCTTCCAAATTTTCGTGCTGTTAAATTTGAGAAACAGGGAGAAGATACCATTATCCACTGCAAATGCCCTGATGGCTCATTGACGCAAATTGTGGAAAAAGGAAAGGTAGTGATAGCCACAGGAACAAAACCAAATACAAGTCTATTGGGATTGGACAACATAGGTTTGGAACTCACCAAAAGCGGTCATATTGCCGTAAATGAAAAGATGGAGACCAATCTATTCAACATTTACGCAGCAGGAGATTGTGTCAACACACCACATTTTGTTTATACAGCAGCGTTTGAAGGGAAAATTGCCGTTGAAAACGCTTTCTCGGGAGCAGAAAATAAAGCCGACTATTCTTCTTTGCCTTGGGTGGTTTTTACCGACCCACAAATAGCAGGTGCAGGTTTGGACGAAGCACAGGCAGAAGCAAAAGGCATTCCGTTTGAAGTTTCAAAGTTGGAATTAAAAGACGTGCCGAGAGCCATAGCAGCAAACGACACAAGGGGCTTTATCAAACTCATTCGCAACACCGAGACCGATAAACTAATCGGAGCAAGAATAGTAGCACCCGAAGGCGGAGAACTTATTCAACAATTAAGTATGGCAATCAAATACGGAATAACAGTGAAAGATTTGGCGGACAGCTTCTACCCTTATTTAACTTTAGGGGAAGGCATCAAATTAGCTGCAATAACTTTTGGAAAAGACGTTTCGAAATTAAGTTGTTGTGCAAGTTAGGAAAAATTCAAAAAAAAAATTGGAGACCACCCCCTGACCAAACCCATCTTTGTAGCGTAATTAATTTTTAACATTTAAAAACGTAACACAATGAAAAGACAAATTGAAGTATTTACAGCAGGGTGTCCTGTATGTGAACCTGTAGTAAAAACAGTAAAAGAAATGGCTTGTGGTTCTTGTGAAGTAACCGTTTACAATCTTGTTGAGCAATGCGACTCAAAAGTCTGTATAGACAAGATGAAAGAGTATAACATTACTTCCCTGCCCGCTGTAGCTGTTAATGGAAAATTGCTTGCTTGTTGCCAAAACAGAGGAGTGAGTAAAGAAGAATTGGCAGCAGCAGGAATAGGCAAAGCCAACTAAATTTTTAACCATCCCATCCTATCTTCATAATTTGGAGATAGGATGGGATTTAATTGTAATAATATGTTGCCACGAGATTTGACAAAAGACCTTAAAGACCGTTTAAACAGTATTAAAGGTCAAGTTGAAGGAGTAATAAAAATGCTTGACGAAAGTGATGACCCTGCTCAAATCCTAAATCAATTTAAAGCGGTCAACAAAGGGTTTGAAAAAGCTCAACACCTGCTATTGGA
Organism: Flavobacterium sp.; assembly: GCA_046293575.1. Classification (GTDB taxonomy): domain Bacteria; phylum Bacteroidota; class Bacteroidia; order Flavobacteriales; family Flavobacteriaceae; genus Flavobacterium. The sequence continues at coordinate 4,110 of JBKBOP010000080.1, forward strand.
CGAAGTGTTCAGAAAAGCATTGGCAATGAAGATTGCCGAGGCGTTAGAAACTTGCCCGGGTAATTGCGGACAAGAAGAAAAAATAGCAATTATTAGAAATCAATTTCCCGATTTAGGACTTTACGAATTAACAGACAAAATGAAGGAAATTAATAAGGTTTATGAATTTTTACTAAAAGAAAAGAACAATATGAAAGAAGTATCATTTGCAATTGAAAATATGGTTTGCCAAGGTTGCGCAGAAAAAATAACTGATATTTTAAAAGAAACTAAAGGTGTAGAAAATGTAAAAACGCAAGCAATGAAAAAATTGGTTAACATTAAATATAGTGCATCTGTAACTGATGAAAATGAACTTACCACCATATTAACAAAAGCAGGATATAAACCCAAGGATAAAATTTAGAATTATGGTCATAAAAAAATCAATTGCCATTTTGTTTATTCTGCAAACATTCTTTATGGCTTGTTCAGGAAATAATTCTCCGAACAATCAAACAGGTTTAAATGGAGGAGAGGTAAAATCAATAGAAATACCTATTGAGGGTATGAGTTGTATGTCCTGTGTCGCAAATGTCAAAAAAAACCTATCAAGTATTGACGGAGTAAAGGAAGTAAAGGTAAGCCTTCAGCACAAAAATGCAACGGTAAAGTATGACCCTAAAAAGGTTACCATAGAGCAATTGAAAAACACTATAAATAAAATAGGCTATAAGGCAGGTGACATAAAAGAATTAAAAGAATAATGTTAGAGGACTTTTTAAACCAATTTATAAGCACACTTCAAGAAGGCTCGATTGTCAGTTTAGGGATTGCTTTGTTAGCAGGAATAATTTCAAGTGGTGTGTGTCCCTGCACTTTACCCGTTGGACTTGGTTTTGCTGGCTATGTTGGCAGTGCATCTGTTCGCGAATCTAAAACAGGGTTTTCTATAACTTTTTCCTTCTTTTTAGGTATTGTATTTTGCTTGACATTATTGGGAGCCATTGCAGGTTATTTAGGAGCTTTCCTAACCGAAACTTTTGGAAAATATTGGGCAATGGTAATGGGCATAATATCATTAATTGCAGCCGGAATTGCTTTTTATGGACCTTATTTGCGTGTTCGTCAACTTGAATCTCTTCGGAGTCCAGGAATAGGCGGGTCATTTTTATATGGCTTAATTTTTAGCTTAGGAACATCAGCCGCTCCATTACTACTATTGTTATCCTTTGCAGCAGCTAAAGCAAGTGTTTTTTACGGATTAGTTTTGGCACTTTTGTTTGGAATTGGAAGAGGATTACCCTTTTTAATAGTTGGACTTTTTGCAAGCTCTGTTTCAAAACTTGCCAAATTGACTTGGTTAAGGAAAAGTATTCAAATTATAAGCGGATTAGCGTTATTGTATTTAAGTTTCTATTTTTTCAGACTTTTTAGCTTCTATCTTTAGACAGGAACAACCCTACCCTTCACGTCCATACACATTGGCAAGTCGCTCAATTCCTGACACACAAGCCAAAACTTGCCAAAGAGTATGGCTGTCCCACCGCAACGGACGAAAAAGAACAACGAAGGCATAACAGCACCTAAACGCAAGCAGGGGTTTTGTGCTTCGTAGGACAGAAAAGTAGTATATTTGACAGCAGTTCTTCGTAGGAAGTTCAGTGGTAAAAATCCCTGCCTGCGTTTAGCTGCAAACCGTTATAACCAATGGTAGAAAAATCTTAGTACGAAACTATTACCAAATAGCTAAATGAAAGAGTTGGCGGAAAAAAATATTTGACAAAAACGAACCGACATAATAATTTTCTTTGTAAATTTCAAATTGAAAAAATCTCCGAAATTTGGCAAAGAAAGACACTACTATCCCAAGTTCTTGCATAAACAAAGAGCCTTTTGTAGAACTTGACCCTAATGGTAAAGCAATTATTTTAAATTATAATCTACCCCAGTCAACTTGCTTTGAATTAAAAAATTATCTAAAGCTCAAAATAGAAGATAAGTGTTTCAAGCCCGAAACATTCAATCCTCCAAGAGATAATTTTTGGGATATAACTGCCAATCTTTCTTCTGCTGACATTTATCAACGGTTAAATGACGACATACTTGGGGTAACAGACGGAGGAATTATCTCTAACAGTTATTATTTACGTACTGACAATCTTGTAGAAAATCTTGAACCCGAAACAAAGGGTGATACGCCTGAAATGCAACCTCAAAAAAAGATTGCTGAAAGGCAAGTGCTAACACAAAACAATAAATCTTTATTGGTTGACGTAAAAGTTGGTGAAGTAGTAAATCAGGTTGTAAAAGGCAGGAGACCTTTTTTAATCAGAAATTTATGGGGTAAACCACTTTTATACTTTGTTTCAAGACCAATTAAACCACAACCGACAATCTCAATTGTTTTACACAATAAAGTTTGTTCCTATTTGGGTGATTATGGTGCAGGAAGAACAGTAAAAACTTTCAGTTTATTGCCAGGCGAAAAAACTACAATCAGTATTCGTTCCTACAAACACATTGAGGAATTTAAAAAACGTGCTGAAAACGTGTTGGACTCTTTTACAGAATCAAGCACAAGAGAACTACAAAAATATACCGAAGAACTTGAGCAGAAAAGCAATATAATAAACTCATTAAGTCTTGGTCTAAAATTAGAAGGCGGAATTGACATCGGCCTTTTTGAGTTGGCTAATGTGGGAATGAATTTTGGAGCAGAGTTTCAAGGATCTTTTACTGGTAACATTGGTTCCCAGTTAACGACATTTAATTCTGCACTCGACACACACGTTACCAATTCTTCAAACAGCAGAGAAATAGAAGTTAATACAGAAACATCCTCTTTACAAATTTCAGGCAGCGAAGAATCAATTGTTCGCCAACTTGAAAACATCAATCATAGCAGAGTTTTAAATTTTGTTTTCCGCCAACTATTACAGGAGTATATTACAATTACTTATTTAAATGATGTATCTATTGTATATTCCAACGGCTATCCTGAATCTAAAAGAGTGGTAAAACTTGCCGATATTGATACTTTATTGAAAGAAGTTTTAATTGAAGATTGTGTTGAGGACGTAAGAAAAGGCATCATCAAGCTCCTTTGTAGTGTGCAGGATTATGAAGGTACTACAACCCCATTTATTGAATGTGTAGAAGAAGAAATTCAGGACTGTTGCAGTGGTGATGAACCATACTTTAATAAGTATATCAGAAAAAGAAAAGGGCTTTCGCAAACCTACAAAGGCATAACTGTTCCGGGAATAATTATGGATGTAAGAAGTCGTATTTTGCGTACAGATGCCGTTGTAGTAGATGCACTTCTTGGTCAAGGCGAAGCATTAGACTGCTACAATATGCACCTGCAAGATGAGGCTGTTAAAAAAGCTCAACTTGATAACATTGCATACCAACAACAAATCAATATTATTGATGGTATCAATAATAATCAGAAGAAAGCCGAACTATACAAAAAAGTGTTTACGGATTGTTGTGATGTTCCACAAGTTGGCTGCACTTGTGGTTGTAGTGGAGATTGCAACTGTAACGAGAATAAAAGTACAACCCCCGAAAACGAATAGTTATGGCAAAAGATTTTACAAACCCTTGGGGGCAAGGCGGTAAGCATTGGCCTCCTAAATGGATGGGTGATAGGGATGATTCTGAAAATTTAAATAACAATTTATTTCGAAAAGTAAAAATCACTATAACCAACATAGAAGATGGGTGGGGTGTTGTAAGAAGTTATCCGAACAATGATGGAAATAAATACAAAGTTCCCTTATACCTATGTACAGTAAGTGGAAAAAATTCCAAGAATGAAGAAATAACATACACTTTTAAGTGTATTAGGTTTGGGGTTCAGTACGACACTTCTAAAAATATTGGTCCTCAAGTTGTAGGATTAAAAGATGAACAATCTTACACTATAAAGTGGATTTACCAAAAGAATATGGGAGAGTATTCTTGGCAGGTTACTGGAAATTGGATGATTCATCGAGGAGCTTCCAATCCACAAACCTCCGCTTTTGGTGCTTTAGGTTGTATTGAAATAACAGGCAGTGATGAATGGAGCAGATTTAACAAAGCTATTTTAGAATTAACTGGTGCTTCTTCCGAAAATGAGGTTTCTTCAAAAAAGTTAGCTACTGCATATTACGAGAGAGTTTCATCAAGACCTCCTTTAGTTAAATATCAATAATTCTATGCAATGCTTAAAATTTTTCATATTACTCATTTTCTTTAAACTCATTTCTTGTGAAAATGATTCCGTAGTTAGACATTCTATCTCAGAAAAAAGTACAGAAGATATAAGTGCTAATGAACTTTTTAAAGAAACAACAACTAAAGAATATAATATTGTTTCTTACTCTTTTGAGGATTCAAACGATACGTTAGCGCCATTCTCATATATGGCATTAACTAAAAGCCCCGACTATCTTATTAAAACTAGAATGGCTTATTTAAATTATCGTTTTAATTGGGATTTAGGAGATAAAATAGATAGTGCATTCGTTTTTGGAATTATGGATTCCTCAATGGGTAAATCTGGTCTAATTAACATTGAAATTTGGTACAAACTTGACAAAAATGATATATTTAAAGTAAAGGATTCTTTGGACGTTCTTTTTAAGAAACCAGTATATTACAAACCTCCTAGTGATTGGCATTGGTTTGTTTACAAAGACAAGTTTTTTTTTATGGATTGTTATCGATTTGGAAATCGTGAATTATTGTATGAAACAAAAAATAAATTTATTAGTGATACTTTATTTTTAGAGTATATTTTAAATCAATTATAATATAAGTGAAATTTTTAATAATCATATTACTATTATTACAATTTTCTTTTGTAAACGCCCAAACAAAAATTTACAAAGGCTCATCTTTCAGTAGTGATGTGATATTCAATTTGAATGACAACAAGGTTTATAAGGGAAATTCAATTTTATCTGCAAATATAGTTTGTAACATAAACGGGAAAAAAATATACAAAGGCAATAGTTCGTTTTCAAAAGACATTATTTACACTATTTCTGGAGATAAAGTTTATAAGGGCAATTCAACGTTTAGCAAAGACATTGTAATGACTGTAAAAAGCGGTAAAATCTACAACGGCAACTCTTCATTTAGTAAGGACATAATTGCAACTGTTAAAGATGGTAACGTATATTCCGGCAACTCAACATTCACTAAAGACCTTTTGTTTAGAATAGACGGTAACTTAACAATGACGGAATTAATAGCTATTTGGTATTCTGTAAATTATTCGTATTAAGAGCAAACGGGACAGAACCACTGGTTATAACAGCAAATAAGCTCAAGCAGGGTTTACGTGCTTCGTAGGACAGGAAAGTAGTAAACTTCAAGTTCAGTTCTTCGTAGCAAGTTTACTGCTAAAACTCCCTGCCTGCGCCTATTTGCCAACCGTTATAGGCAAGCGTGCAAAACCGACAGCACAACCATTGACGAGAGTTTCATTAGACACTGAATGACTGTCCCCTTTCATCTTTTTTCGGCTGACTTTGACGTAGTTTTTCAGAGTTGCATTTTCTATTTCATTTCGGTTTCGGGGGACAGTAATTCATTGTCTTACGGACTTGGTTAACGACAGGACAATCAATTTCGCACGACTACAACTAACGTTTCGGTAAACACCACGACAATTTTCAGGGACGACTTTTTCGATTTTT
>JBKBOP010000081.1:0-9776 GCA_046293575.1 Flavobacterium sp.
AGTGATGATGATTTGAAAAATGCTAAAGCGGCCTATATTGGAAATTTTGTTCGTCAGTTTGCGAAGCCAGAGTCTGTTTCACAGTATGCATTGACAATTGAAACCCAAGGTTTACCAGCAGATTTCTATGAAAACTATTTGAAAAATATCAATGCGGTAACCAAAGCTGATATTACCCGTGTAGCCAATAAATATTTTATGACGGATAATGCACGTATCGTAATCTCTGCAAAGGCTAGTGAAGTTGCTGATAAACTAGAGGCGACTAAAATCCCGGTTTATTACTTTGATAAATTTGGGAATCCAACCTCTAAACCAGAAGCAAAACAAGTGAGTGCTGATGTAACTCCTGTTTCTGTATTGGATAAATACTTAACCGCCATTGGTGGTAAGAAAGCGGCAGAGAGTGTTCAATCTGTTGTCACTAAAGCTTCAGGGGTTATTCAAGGAACACCTTTGGAAATGGTTTCTAAAGTGGCTCAAAACAAGATGCAAGTAGAAATGAAAGCCATGGGAATGACCGTGATGAAGCAAGTGGTGAATGAAAAGGAAGCTTATATGATTCAACAAGGACAGAGAATTGACATCACTGGAGAAGATTTTCAAGAAATGCTAGCTGCAGCTTCTCCCATAAAAGAATTAACCTTGTCACAATCAAAAGAATTGAAATTAAAAGGCATTGAAGATATCAATGGCAATGAAGCCTATGCTGTGGTAGATGGAAAGACCACGTATTACTATGACACCAAATCTGGTTTGAAAGTAGGTCAATCTGCAGAAGTAGAGCAAATGGGTCAGAAAATGACGCAGTTTACCTATTACGGAGATTATCGTGATGTGAAGGGTATTAAAGTTCCTTATACCACCACCATTAATATTGGGATGGATTTGGAATTAAAAGCTTCTGAAGTATTGGTCAACGAAGGCATCACCGATGCTGATTTCAAATAAAAATTTACAAAATTAAAGTATAAACCCCGATGTGAGAGCATCGGGGTTTTTTATTTTGGAGTTAAATAAGTATGTTTTATATTTGTAAATCATAAATATGATATTATGACAACATTCACCAGCACTTTACCAGAAGATTTATTTAAAAAGCTAAATGAAGCTGCAAAAAAGCTGTCATTGCCTAAAAATAAAATTATTGAAAAATCTTTAACTATATATCTAGATCAAATTAATAAAGCTGAGTATCTCACGTCTTACAAAAAAATGAGACTAGATAAAGATGTGCTTTTAATTGCTGAGGAGGGCATGGAGGAATATTTAAATCAACTATCAGAAGATTGAAAATTTTAAAACGATATCTTTTATTACCTAGTTCACAATGCTACTTTTCAAAGCTATAATCAAATGAAGCAAGGAGAAATATGGTATGCCAACTTATCACCCATCAAAGGAAGTGAGCAAGAGGGTTACAGACCTGTATTGATTATCAGTGGCAATTTATTAAATGCTCACACACCCCTTGTAATTTGTTGTCCATTAACAACGAAAATTAAAAACTATAAAGGCAATGTAGTTCTTGAGCCAAATAAAGATAATAAATTAAAAGCTACTTCTGAAATTATGACCTATCATATAAGAAGTATTTCTAAAGAAAGACTTATCGAACCCATTGGGAAAGTGCCCATGCAAGTCGTTCAAGAGATAAAAATAGCTTTAAACGAGATTTTAACGTACTAGCTTAAAATTTGTCGTTATTGATGATGACCTTTTGTTTTTAAAAGTTAAACCCTGTCGCAATTTTAATTCAAACGGAATACATAATCAATGAAGTACTGCCAACTGAAAACTGCAACTGCCAACTCTTAATGAGCCTCCAACCAATTTCTTCCCATTCCCAAATCAACATCCAATGGAACAGCCAATTTAAACGCATTTTCCATTTCGTGTTTAATCATCGGTTGAATTTTTTCTAATTCAGAATTGTGTACATCAAACACCAATTCATCGTGTACTTGCAACAACATTTTGGATTGCCATTGCTCGTTCTCTAGTCGTTTGTGAATATTGATCATTGCAATTTTGATAATATCGGCGGCAGAACCTTGAATGGGAGCGTTCACAGCATTTCGTTCAGCACCACTTCGCACCATTGCATTCGCAGAATTGATGTCTTTTAAATAACGTCGTCTTCCTAAAACCGTTTGTACATAACCATGTTCTCTGGCAAAATCAACTTGGTTGGCCATATACGCTTTCAATTTCGGATACGTGGCATAATACGCTTCAATCAACTCGGCACTTTCTTTTCGGGATAAGTTCGTTTGGTTGGAAAGTCCAAATGCCGAAACACCATAAATAATCCCGAAATTCACCGTTTTCGCATTGCTTCGTTGTTCTTTGGTGACTTCTTCCAACGGAACATTAAACACTTTTGCGGCGGTACTTTTGTGAATATCTTCATTATTTTGAAACGCTTTAATCATATTCTCTTCGCCTGATAATGCGGCTATAATACGCAGTTCAATTTGTGAATAATCGGCAGCTAGTAGCGTATAATTTTCATCTTTGGCAATAAAAGCTTTTCGGATTAATCGACCTCTTTCGGTACGAATCGGAATGTTTTGCAAATTCGGATTATTCGAACTCAATCGTCCGGTTGCGGCAACCGTTTGCATATAATCGGTGTGAACACGACCTGTTTTTCTATCAACTTGATTTGGCAACGCATCAATATACGTGCTTTGCAATTTCACCATTTGTCGCCATTCCAAAATGTCTTTCACAATTTTGTGTTCGTTCACTAAATAACTCAAAACTTCTTCGCCGGTGGCATATTGACCGGTTTTGGTTTTCTTTTGTTTGGCTCCGCCGATTTTTAATTTATCAAATAAAATATCGCCCAATTGTTTTGGAGAAGCTAAATTGAATTTTTCACCGGCCGTTTCATAGATTTTTTGTTCAAATTCATTGATCTCTTTTTGCATGTCCACCGACATTTTTTTCAGAAAATCAACATCCAATCGAATACCTTCAGATTCCATGGCGGCTAAAACAGGAATTAATGGAATTTCGATTTCATCAAACAATTTTTTGGTTTCGGCCTTGTCTAAAATCGGACTGAAAATTTCTTTCAATTGAAACGTAATATCAGCATCTTCGGCAGCATATTCTTTGATGTCTTCCAAATTGAAATCCCGCATTGATTTCTGATTTTTCCCTTTTTTTCCAATTAAGGTTTCGATGGATTTTGGCGAATATTTTAAATAGGTTTCCGATAAAATATCCATATTGTGACGCATATCGGGATTAATCAAATAATGAGCAATCATGGTATCAAATAATTTTCCTTTGACAGCAATGCCATAATTCGCTAAAATTTTCAAATCATATTTTAGGTTCTGACCAATTTTTTCAATGGTTTCACTTTCAAAAAAAGGTCTGAATTTTTCCATTAATTGTTGAGCTTCTTCCTGATTTTCGGGAAACGGAACGTAAAAAGCTTTTCCTTTTTCCCATGAAAGTGCCAACCCCACTATTTCGGCATTCAAGGCATCAATTCCGGTGGTTTCGGTGTCAAAACACACAGAAGTCTGGTTCATCAGGTTTTGAAGCAATAAGTTCACTGGAAAATCTCCTTGCACCAGTTGATACAAATGAGAGGTGTTTTCTAAGGTAGCATAAAACGAATTTGTTCTCACTTCATTGGAATCATCATCACTAAAACCAAACAAATCAAATTGCTCTTCGTTGGATTTTTTAGAAGGAGCTTTTTTCATAGCAATTTGCTCATTTCCTAATTCTTGGCTTCCATTTCCATTAGTATTAATTTCATCATATTCTTTTCCGGAGCCAAACCATTTATCAAACTGAGCTTTCATTTGACGGAATTCCAATTCTTGAAAAATAGCATCCGTTTTTTCAACATCGGGTTTTGATAATTCAAAATCGGCAGCATCAAAGGTTACCGGACAATCGAGTAGGATGGTGGCCAGTTTTTTGGACAACAAACCTTGTTCGGCATTATCTTCAATTTTTTGTTTGATGGCTCCTTTTAGTTTCTCGGTATTAGCTAAAAGATTTTCAATAGAACCAAATTCTTTCAATAACTTTTTAGCCGTCACATCACCAACTCCCGGAAACCCCGGAATATTATCGACGGCATCACCTTTCATTCCCAAAAAATCAATCACTTGCAGCGGATGTTCAATTTCAAATTTTTCCAAGACTTCGGGAATTCCCCAGATTTCAATATCGTTACCCATTCGGGCGGGTTTGTACATAAAAATATTTTCAGAAACCAACTGAGCAAAATCCTTATCGGGAGTGACCATAAACACTTTAAAACCTTCTTTTTCAGCTTGTTTAGCCAACGTCCCAATCAAATCATCGGCTTCAAAACCGGCTTTTTCCATAATCGGAATTTGCATCGCTTTTAATAATTCCTGAATATACGGAACAGCAATTTTAATGGCTTCCGGGGTTTCATCACGATTGGCTTTGTAAGTTGGAAATAATTCGTTTCTAAAATCACTACCACCTTTATCGAATGCAACAGCCAAGTGATCGGGTTTTTCGCGTTTAATGACATCCATCAAAGCATTCATGAATCCCATGATGGCAGAAGTATCCATTCCTTTGGAATTAATTCGCGGATTTTTGATAAAAGCATAATAACCTCTGAAAATGAGGGCATAGGCGTCAAGAAGAAAGAGTCTTTTTTGTGTGGACATATTTATAAAGTCAAAGATTTCAAATATACAAACTTTAGCAGATTGTTTTAGAATCAGAAATACTAACCCATGAATAAATTGCTTAAATTTGTTTTGTTATAAATTAATAAGTCATGGAATTTATTGAAATTAATGCAAAAATATTGATGGGAAAGCCTGTTATTAAAGGGACAAGAATTTCTGTTGAGCAAATTATTTCTCTTTTGTCTCAAGGAATTACAATTGATGAAATTTTAATCGAGTACAAAGGATTAAAAAAAAATCAGGTTCTGGCATGTTTGGAATATGCTAAAAAAATGTTAGATACCACTTTTACTTTTGATCTAGATAAAATAGCCTCTTAACGATGCGTTTTCTGGTTGATGAATGCACAGGTACTTCTGTTGCAATTTGGTTAAAAAGTCAAAATCACGAAGTTTTTTCAGTTTTTGAAGATTTTCGCGGAGCTACATATAATGAAATTTTAGAAAAATGCAGGTCTGAAAAATATATTTTAATTACATCTGATAAAGATTTTGGGGAAATGGTTTTTCGAAATCAAAAATTCATCACGGTATTATTTTATTGAGATGTGAACCGAATATTTTTATTAAAAGAATAGAAGTTCTGGAAAAGTTACTTCGAAATTATTCTGAAAAAATCTCTAATAATTTTATTGTTGTTACGAATCAAAAAGTGCGGGTTGTTGTATTCTAATCTGCTGAAATCGTTTGATTTACTAAATTTTATTTCTTTAGATGATTTCGATATTAAGAAAATAAATTTTACAAACATACACTTTTCCTATTAGTGTCATTGTTTTAGATTTCGATAAAAGCATAATAGCCTCTGAAAATAAGAGCATAAACGTCAAGAAGGAACAGGCGTTTTTGTGTGGACATGATTGAAATTTAATAAACTCAAAGATAGGGGTTTTGATTAATTTTCTATTTAAAAAAACAGGTAACAAGTGCTTTATGAAGCTAAACCTTATTTTCATAAACTCAACTCTTTATTTGGTAAAACTCTAAAATTATTGTCGGAATCTGTTTGTATCATTGTTTTCCCAAAGTGCGTAGTATGAATGATGTAAATAGAAAAATAAAGTGGCTTCTTGTTGCTTCAATGATTGTTGTAACCCTTAACATTATTTATTTGATTTGGATTTCAAACTAATCTGAATCTAGTTTTTGTTTTATATTTTCCTGTATTTTTACAGAGCTGTAATTTCAATCTCTTTTCGCTATCATATTTAAGGAAACCATAGCCATTTTTCGCTTTCCCAAAACCATCATCTTTTTTTGGTTTTCATTTTTTGGATTGTTCTTTTCTCAGGCACAAGAACCTTTTGTTCGAAAAATTTCCTTTTTAGAAGGATTGCCAACGCAAGTTATTTACGATTGTTATGTAGCTAGAAGCGGACTATTGTATTTGGGGACAGATAAGGGTTTGATTTCTTTTGACGGTGTGCGTTTCAAAGAATATCCGTTTAATGAAAATTTGGGTTTGGCTGTTAATAGTATTCAGGAAGACAACAATGGTATCATTTGGTGTAAAAACTTTGCCAATCAATTGTTTTATCTTGATGATTCGATTTTAATTCTTGAGCCAACATCAAAAAAAATATTGGAAGATGAAGCCAATAATCTAGTAGATTTTAAACTCATTGACAATCAACTTTGGTTGCTTACGGAGAAGAAATTTTTTTTACTTCGAAAAGGGAAAAATCCAAAAATTATATATCAATTCAAAGTGAATGATAATGATAGAACTTTTACTGCCTTAAATTACAATTCAGTTCTGCAAAAACTATATGTTGCTTCATTAATAGAGATGCTTGTGATTGATAAAGAGGGAAAAATTACCAGTTATCCAACCGAAAAAGGTCAGAAAGAAATTGAAGTTTTTAATGGTAAAACATTTTATAACATCAAAGGTAACACAAACGGAATTTGGGATGTAACTAATCAAAAATTTAATACTGATTTGTTGGCAAAAAACACTTATTTCATAAAAATGAGTGCAACAGCTGATGATTTTTGGTTGTGCACTTCAGACGGACTTTATTCCTTAAACACCACTTCAAAATCGGTTGAAAATGGTTTTTTAAGAGGAAAACGTATTACTGATGTAGTAGCGGACAAAGAAGGAAGTTTCTGGGTAAGCACGTTGGACGAAGGTTTGTATTTTATCCCATACAAAAACTTAAAAAAACTTAATGTAAAATTAGAAACACAAAAAAAGCAACTCAATTTCACGAGTATTATTCGAGATAAAAATAATCATACTTTCGTAGGAACCAGTGACGGAAAAATTATTGAATTTAACCAAAGCAATCAGCAAGCTTTTGTTTATGATTCTAAAAAAGATAGGGAAGTAGAGCATCTCTATTTATATGAAGATAAAATCATTTCGTCAGTTGGAATTTTTAATCAACGTAAAAAAACATTTTTGGTGGATGATTATTTTGGTAAGAATATTGCCGAAGATGATTCTGGTAATTTTATGATGGCAAGTTATAATTCCGCCGGACTTTTTCCGAAGAATTTTCTAGGAAAACCGATTATTCCGAATCAATTATCTCCAAAAGAAATAACCAAATTTGGCAACAATACATTTGAGATGTATGTGTTTAGAAACAAACGTTCTCGCTCGGTTTATTACTGTCAACAAAATAAAATCTACTACATTGGTTTTAGTGATGGTTTGTTTGCCTATGACCAAAATCAAAAAATAATCGAAATTAAAACCATAGAAAACAAACCCATTGTTGCGTCACGAATGTTGCCTGATGGAAATGGTTCTATTTGGATTGCTTCCTCTCAACAAGGTTTGCTGAAAATCACAAAAACAAAAGTAGATAATCACTTTTCTATTCAAAACGGTTTATCGACTAATCACTGCAAACGCATTGGGTTAGATCAAAATGGCGTTTGGGTTCTAACGGATAATGGCATTGATTTTCTGGCAAATGATTCAGATAAACCTAAAAATGTAAGTTTAAATTTAGGGTTAAAAGGGATTTCGGTCAACGATATGTATTTAGACGAAACATCACTTTGGCTTGCAACAAATGAAGGCGTGATTTTTACAGATAAGTCACTGTTTCAAACTAAAATTGTTCCCGATTTTAAACTTTTGCCTTTTAAAGCCAATCAAGATTTGGTCCAAAACGCGAAATTAATTCAGCATAATCAGAACAATATTGAGTTTGCTTTTCAAACCATTCATCACAAAAGTTTAGGTAATTATTGTTATGAGTTTCGGTTAAAAGAGATTGATACAACTTGGAATTCTCAATCTTCTGCCAATACTAAAGTTAATTTTCTGGCACTTCAACCAGGCAATTATACATTTGAAGCACGAGTGAAATCGGGTGATGTTTATTCGCCCATTCAAATCATTCAATTCAACATTTTAAAACCGTTTTGGAAAAGTCTCTGGTTTTTGGTGCTTACGTTATGTTGTTCGCTTTTTGTTCTTTTCCTCATTTTTCGATATGCTATTTTAAAAACAAAACAAAGGCAAGAAATTAAAGAAAAATTGGCTCTTTCGCAACTTACAGCCTTACGTTCGCAAATGAATCCGCATTTTATGTACAATGTATTAAATGCAGTGCAAGGTTTGATTTATTCCAACCAAAAAACAAAAGCAAGTGATTATCTGGGAACTTTTTCTGATTTGATGCGAAAAACTTTGGACATTTCTGATAAGCAAGAAATCACTATTCAAGAAGAAATGGAAGCCATAAAATTGTATGTTTCATTAGAAAAAGCACGATTTGAAAAAGACGATTTTCAGTATACCATTCAAAAACCGGAAGAGGAAGATCTGAATGAATTTGTAATTCCTTCTTTGATCATTCAGCCGTTTGTTGAAAATGCCATCAAACACGGACTGATGCATAAAAAGGGATTAAAAAAATTAGAAATAATCATTAGAAAAGAAAATAAAAACTACTGGTTATTTGAAATAACAGATAATGGAATTGGCAGAAAAAAATCGGAACAAATTAATCAAAAAATTAAAAAATATGATTCGTTTGCCACCAAAGCCATTTCCAATCGTATTGAACTGATTAATAAAATGAGTGATTTACCAGTCAAAATAGAAATTATAGATATAGAAAAAGCACAAGATTTTTTGGGAACCAAAGTCATTTTAAAAATACCAGTTAATAAGCGATAAGTTATGAATGTCATTATTGTTGATGATGAAAAAAATGCTCGATTAGCACTTCGTGGAATTTTGGAAGAAAATTTTCCGGAAGTCATTATTTTAGACGAATGTGTTGATGTACCTAGTGCTGTGAAATCCATTCATAAACACCAACCGGATTTGGTTTTTTTGGATATTTCCATGCCTGGCTATTCGGGTTTAGAACTATTTCGTTTTTTTGATGATGAAGAACTTCATTTTAAAGTAGTTTTTGTAACGGCTTACCAGGAATATGCTCTCAATGCTTTCGAGTTGTCTGCCATTGATTACATCTTAAAACCCGTTAGAGTTGAAGCTCTTAAACGAGCTTTGCAAAAAGTGTCACATCACCAATTGATGAATATTAAGGTGCTACAATCTCATCTAGAACCTTCACTTCCCAAAAAGGTGGCACTTAAGACCGGAGACGGATTAACTTTTTTGCTGTTGAATGATATCATATATCTTAAGGCAGATGGATCCTACACGCATTTTGTTACCTCAAATGGAAAAAAAATTATCGTATCCAAAAAAATTGCCGATTTTGAACGATTAGAACAAATGGGTAGTTTTCTTCGCATTCATCGAAGTCATTTGATTAACTACAATCGCATTCAAAAAATCATGAAACAAGACGGTGGAACAGTGGTGATGGACAACGGCGATTTGTTATCGATTTCTACTGATAAAAAACAACAATTACTTGATTTATTTGAACGGAATAAATTATAAAAAAAGAGTGCATCATTTAAGAATACACTCTTTTTAAATTCACCAAAAACTACAATATGTTAAAATTCGAATTTAATAGATTTTATAAAGGTTCAAATCCAATGAATTTTAATCCTTTATCGGTTTCTTTAAAATAAAAAGTATGTCCTTCCGGACGAGTGAATTCTTCAAAGTTGCCAATGGTTA
>JBKBOP010000082.1:0-7293 GCA_046293575.1 Flavobacterium sp.
GTATGTCGCCGCCTTGTTTTAAAAACCCTTCATCAACCGATGAAGGGTTTTTTGTTTTCAAAGAAATAGGTATGGAGAAATTTAATCATTGAAAAAAGAAATCAGATATGGGTTAACGGTTTATTCCAAAATATATAAAAAATGCAACTTCCTATGAAATACATAAGAATATCCCAATAGTCACAAGTGTATCTTTCTAAAAAAGTTGGAAATACCAATTCAAATAAAAATGAATAAAGAATAAAAACTGAAACTATTTCATAGGTATTCAATACAATAGTGTTATTTCTTTTTATAATTCTTACAGAACATAAACAGATTGTTAAAACTATTGGTAAACACACTAAATCATTAAAATAATTATTGATGACTTGAGGAATGTTTGTAGATGTGATTTGAAAAAGATAAACTATTACCGATAGTGAAAGTAAAATTAGAAAGTAGGGTTGCAGTAACGTCTTCATAGTTGATTAGGCAGCTATAGTAGCAAATACCCATGCAATAAAGGCACCAACCCCCATTATGATTAACCAAATTGGATAAAACAATCTTGAAATCCATTTTATAAACCAATTTTGATGATATAATAATTTATCAATAGAATTTTCTAAACTTGGAGCATTTTTATCAAAAGAGTTTCTGATTTTCAATCTTTTTTCTATGTCTGCTTTTCTTCTTAAAAATGGATTAATCAAAACACCACATTGTACACAGTAGTCGCTATTTTCATTGAAAGAACCGCATTTATAACATTTAATGTGTTGTGTTTTTGACATTAATTCTCTTCTTTAAATTCAATTGAAAGTGAGTTAACACAATATCGCACTCCAGATTCTGTGGGTCCATCATCAAAAACGTGTCCTAAATGTCCTCCACAAGTGGTGCATACTATTTCAGTTCTAATCATTCCATGAGAGGTATCTTTGATGTATTCGATTTTACCTGGTAAAGAAGCATCAAAGGACGGCCATCCACAATGAGCATTGAATTTTGCATCACTTTTAAAAAGAGGTGTTTGACATCCAGCACAAGAATACATGCCTTGCTCAAAGTGCAAATTATACTTTCCAGTATGAGGAAATTCAGTTCCCTTTTTTCGAAGGATTCTATATTTTTCTTCTCCAAGTTGTTCTAACCATTCCTGCTCACTTTTTTCAATTTTGTATTTCATTATTCAGAGGGTATAAATTTAACAGAGACGGAATTTGTGCAATACCTTTTTCCAGTAGTTTCAGTAGGGCCATCATCAAAGACATGCCCTAGGTGTCCTCCGCATTTCGCACACATAACCTCAATTCTGCTCATGCCGAAACTAAAATCTTTTTCATAAATGACAGAACCTTCTATGGCTTTATCAAATGAAGGCCATCCACAGTGTGAATCAAATTTTGTTTCAGAGGAAAACAGTGTATTTTCACACCCTGCACAAACATAGGTGCCTTTTTCAAAATGGTCCCAATATTCACCAGTAAAAGCTCTTTCCGTTCCTTTATTTCTAAGAACTTCATATTGAAAGGGTGAAAGTTCACTTTTCCACTCAGCATTTGTCTTAATAATTTCAAAAGATGTTGGGTCTTTTTTTTGTCCCTGACATGAATGCATGGCAATTAGCATTACAACAAACATTAATTTTCTCATGGCTTTTATTTACAAAGTTAAGGGTTTGACATTTAACTTATTTCACTATAAAATCACAAATTTTTTGAATTATGAGTTTATCACCCAATATTTTATTGTGACCTAGACCTTTGGTTAAGACCAGCTCACTGTTAGATAAATTTTCATGGATATTTAGGGCTGCTTTAAAGGGAACATCTGGATCATTTTCATCATGAATGATCAACACAGGAGTAGTAATATTTTTTGCTGCAATACTTGATGCATAATATTCCATCTTTTGATTGTATTTTTTTTCAAAATGGTTTTTTAAACGAATTCCAACCATTAAATTCAAATTCATTCTCCACACAAAATCATCAATAATGTCTTGAATAATATCACCACTTCCAATAATCACTGCTTTTTTTATGTTGAAATTTTCTCTTAATGCATTTAAAATAGACATTCCACCCAAGGAATGGCCAATCGCATATTCAAATGGTCCATATTTTTTATCAATGTAATGAATGGACGTTATGAATTCAGTCATAATCGTTGTACTTCCTGTTGAAGTACCATGGGCAGGAGCGTCAAAACTAACAGTTTTGTAGCCCAAGTTAACCATTGCCTCTGCAATTTTTACCAATTGGGTTCCTCTTCCAGACCACCCATGGACTAATAAAACTTTTTTTGCAGAAGTGCCATACTGGTAGGTGGTTATTGTTTTTTTCAAGTCTTCAATATAAAGTTTTTCTTTTTTGCTATCTTCCAGCATTTGGAGTTCTCTCTTTGGTATCTTGAATTTAATTGGAGTAGTGAAAAGTCTAGCAGCATACAGTATCGCCAATTTTGGCGAAATAGATTGTAATAATTTACCAGTGTAAATAATTGGCTTCGGAATTTGTAATGTATGTTCAGATTTGGTGCCTTTTTTTGACATTTCAATAAATTTTAAGCCAAATTATGATATCTGTTTATTTTTAGTAAATTTAGAGGTCATAAATTATTCACAAAATGCAAAACCAGACTCGTATTATTATTGAGCAAGTTCAACCCCAATTGGATGGTGGTGATTTTTATATTAAACGTGTTGTAAATCAATTTGTAAAGGTTACAGCAAATGTCTTTTCAGATGGGCATGATGTCATTGCTTGTGTGGTCAAATACAAACATGAAAAGGCAAAAAAATGGGAGGAAATTAGAATGTTACCACTTGAAAATGATGAATGGTCAGCCACATTTCAAGTTTCAAAGCAAGGATTCTACTATTATTATGTGGAAGGTTGGGTGGATTATGCTCTGAATTGGCAACATGGAACAGAACGTAAGATAAAAGATGGGCAGTATATTAAATCTGAATTATTGGAAGGAGCAGAGTATTGTGATGCTATTCTTAAATATGCAACCAAAGAAGAAAAAGACTTTTTAAAAAATTGCAGTAATGCTTTCACAGATGAAAAACTTTATGATTTAGGTTTGAAATTAGCTATGTCAGAAGAATTACAACTCATCTTTGAAAAATATCCCACCCGATTGTTAGCCAATCAATCAAAAGAATTACAGGTTTTTGTAGACCGAAACAAAGCACTCTTTAGCACTTGGTATGAATTTTTTCCAAGATCAGCTTCTCAGATTCCCGGAAAACATGGTACTTTCAAAGATTGTGAACGATTATTGCCAAGGGTTAAAGAAATGGGTTTTGATACTTTGTATTTCCCACCTATTCATCCCATCGGTGAAGTAAATCGAAAAGGTAAAAATAACTCAACCACTGCAATAGCAAGAGATGTTGGTTCTCCTTGGGGCATTGGCTCACAATTTGGCGGTCATCGTTCCACACACCCAGAGTTGGGAACAATAGATGAATTCAAACAATTGGTCAAAAAAGCACAAGAAATGGGCATTGAAATTGCAATGGATTATGCTTTGCAAGCGGCTCCCGATCATCCTTATGTGAATGAATTCCCACAATGGTTTAAATGGCGACCCGATGGAACCGTGCAATATGCCGAAAATCCACCTAAAAAATACCAAGATATTCAACCCATTTATTTTGAATCTGGCGATTGGAAAAATCTTTGGAAAGAATTGTTAGATGTTGCCATGTTTTGGGTGAATGAATGTGGTATTAGAGTATTTAGGGTGGATAACCCTCACACCAAACCCTTTTACTTTTGGGGTTGGTTGATAAGCGAAATTCAAAAAAAATATCCAGATGTCATCTTTTTATCTGAAGCCTTTACAAGACCAAAAGTGATGAATGAGCTTGCTAAACAAGGTTTTACTCAATCGTATACCTATTTTACTTGGAGAAATACCAAGGCTGAACTAATTGAATACCTGACTGAACTCACTCAAACGGAACAAAAAGAATTTTTTAGACCCAACTTTTGGCCTAATACCCCCGATATTTTACCATATGCCTTGCAAAGTGGTAATGAAAGTGTATACCTCCAAAAGTATTTTTTGGCGGCCACTTTAAGTTCTAGTGTTGGCATCTATGGTCCTGCTTATGAATTTTTGGTTCACGAGGCAATGCCCGGAAAAGAAGAATATTCTAAATCAGAGAAATATGAAATTTACCATTGGAATTGGGAACATAAAAATAAAATGACCATGTTGATATCCAAAATTAATCACATTAGACATCAACACCGTTCGTTACAACAAACCAATAATGTAGTTTTTTGTGACACCGATAATGATATGCTTTTGGCTTATTATAAACATGATGATGCACATTCTGATCATACCTTAATGATTTGTAATCTTGATCCTTACTACGCAAAACAAGGATTGGTTAGATTACCCATAGATAAGATTGGAAATCAACCTGTCAGAGTAACTGATTTAATAACCGGAAATAGTTATTGGTGGGATAGAGAATGGAATTTTGTGGAAGTACATCCTGCACTTCCCTTTCATTTATTTAAAATAGAGCGTTAATATGGAAAACAATAATGAAGATAACTTTGTAGCACCTTTCGAATTCAAAGTGACATGGAAAGATGCTTTTGAGGACGATAACTTTATTAAAACACTCTCATCAGACATACTTGAAAACTATATCATCAATAAAAGATGGTATGGCGGAAAGGCCAGTACCCTAAAGTATATCGAGGTAGTTGATTTTTTTAAAATGAATTCTAAGAAAAATGAGTACTATGGTGTGCTTTTAGAAGTCAATTTTAAAGAGGCTTTTTATCAACATTATTTTATGCCTTTGGCTTTTATGCCGAAAGATGAACTGGATACTTCAACTGTGATTGCCCCTGTCAAATTTGATAAACAGTCAGGCTATTTGGTTGATGCCTTACATCAAGAAGACTTTAGAAAGTTATTGTTTGATAATATAGCAAAATCTAAAGAAACAGCAGGTCTAAAATTAGTATTCCACAAAGGTTCTAATATTGAAAAGGAAGATTATAAGTCTTCAAGATTTATGGGGCTTGAACAAAGTAATACATCGATTATCTATAACGATAGCTTTGTTTTAAAAATTTTCAGACGCATTTATGTCAGCACTAATCCAGATTATGAAATCAGTAGATTTTTGACTGAACGTATGCATTTTGAAAATACTCCAGCTTATACCGGAAGTATTAATCTTACCTTATCTGAAGGAAATATAACCTTAGGATTAATGCAGGAATTAGTTCCTAATCAAGGAGATGCGTGGAAATTTATGTTGGAAGCCATGGATGGGGTTTTTGACAATCTCAAACGCAAGAAAATCAAAATCGATAAACTTCCTGATATTCCCATTTTTAGCAGATTAAAGCTCAATGATGTCCCACATGAAATTATTGATTGGGCGGGGTTAAACCTTTTTTTAAGAATTAAAACCTTGGCATTGAGAACAGCAGAAATGCACGTGGCTTTGGGCAGTGATATTCATGACACGGCTTTTACACCGACCAATTACAATGGTGATTATACCGTATGGTTAAAGAATAGGATGTTGTATCAATTTCAAAACAGATTGAATATCATAGAGAATAGCTTACATAAGTTAGATGGAATGGCCTTAGAATTAGCCCATCAGTTTATGGATAACAAAAAGTTGGTCAGAAAACATTTTGTTGATTTTGACTGGACTAAAATGAAATCAGAACGCATTCGAATTCACGGCGATTATCATTTGGGACAGGTTTTGGTCAACGGCGATGATTTTTACATCTTAGACTTTGAAGGAGAACCGGAAAGCACCATTCGTGACCGAAAAGTGAAACAACCTCCACTGAAAGACGTTGCTGGTATGTTTCGGTCGTTTCATTATGCTATTTACGCGACCCTTTTTAATAATCAAGATAAATATCCTTTTGAATTAGATGAACTCTTTAAGGCTGGAGAAATACTCTATAAATACTTAGTAGGTGTCTTTTTGGAAACCTATATCGAAAAAGTACAAAGTGATAATTTAAATGTAGGATACAACAAAGAAATTGAGTTTTTACTAAAATATTGCCTCTTAGAAAAAGCAGTATATGAATTGGGTTATGAACTCAATTCAAGACCTAGATGGGCCGTGATTCCATTGAGAGGGATTCAGAGCATTATGAATTTTTAAGTTAGAATTTACATTAAAAACAATTGAAAATTAGTTTAACAACAAAAAAATATATGAACCAAGTACAACCACATTCTCTATTCACCGACTTTGATATTGCTTTATTTAAGTCAGGAAAACATTTTAAACTATACGAAAAACTTGGAGCTCATTTAATTGAAGTCAACGGTGTAAAAGGGATTTATTTTGCGGTTTGGGCACCATCTGCTAGATCGGTATCGGTAGTAGGTGATTTTAATTATTGGATTCAAGGTGAGCATCAACTTCAGGTGAGATGGGATTCTAGTGGTATTTGGGAAGGATTTATTCCCGGGGTAGAAAAAGGAACAAAATATAAGTATAAAATTCAATCCAACAATCGAGGTATTATCACTGAAAAAGCCGATCCATTTGCTCTATATTGTGAAAAACCACCTCAAACAGCCTCTGTGGTTTGGGATTTGGATTATAAGTGGAATGATAAAAAGTGGATGGATACCCGAAAAGACAACAATGGTTTAGATAAACCGTATTCGGTATATGAAGTACATTTAGGCTCATGGAAACGAAATTTAGAAGAGGATAGGTTTCTAACTTATTTGGAATTAGCAGATGAGTTGGTTCAATATGTAAAAGAAACTGGTTTCACGCATGTCGAACTTATGCCAGTCATGGAGTATCCTTATGATCCGTCTTGGGGTTATCAATTGGTGGGTTATTTTGCTCCAACGTCAAGATTTGGGACCCCGCAAGATTTTATGTATTTGGTGGATCGTTTGCATCAAGAAGGTATTGGTGTGATTTTAGATTGGGTGCCCTCCCATTTTCCTGATGATGCCCACGGTTTAGGTTTCTTTGACGGTTCAAACCTTTATGAACACCCCGATAGACGTAAAGGATATCACCCTGATTGGAAGAGTTTGGTCTTTAATTATGGTAGAAATGAAGTTCGATCTTTCTTAATTAGTAATGCTATTTTTTGGCTACAACATTATCACGCCGACGGATTAAGAGTAGATGCTGTGGCCTCCATGCTATACTTAGACTATTCAAGGAATGATGGTGAATGGGAGCCTAATATCTATGGTGGTAGGGAAAACCTTGATGCCATATCATTTATGAAAGATTTTAATGAAGCGGTGTAC
>JBKBOP010000082.1:7390-9739 GCA_046293575.1 Flavobacterium sp.
ACACGATGTTTGATGGGGTACAAACCATTGCCGAAGAAAGTACCTCGTTTCCGATGGTTTCGCGTCCTACATTTCTTGGTGGACTTGGATTCGGGATGAAATGGATGATGGGATGGATGCACGATACACTTCAGTATTTTAAAAAGGAATCCATCTATCGAAAATACCATCAAAATGATTTAACTTTTTCAATGACGTATGCTTTTTCGGAAAACTTTATGTTACCATTATCACATGATGAAGTAGTGTATGGAAAACATTCCATTTTGGGTAGAATGACTGGTGATGAATGGCAACGCTTCGCCAACTTGAGATTGCTGTATGGATATATGTTTACACATCCTGGAGCAAAACTGTTGTTTATGGGTTCAGAATTCGGACAAAGTAGAGAATGGAATTTCGAAGGTAGTTTGGATTGGCATTTACTTGAATTTGGATACCATGCTGGAATTAAAAAATGCATCACAGATTTGAATACACTTTATAAAACCAACCCAGCTTTTTACGAAAAACAATTTTCAGCCGAAGGTTTTTCTTGGATTAGTTATTCAGACCATCAAAATGCAGTTTTGAGTTACTTAAGAGTTGGAGAATCATCAAAAAACATTATGGTCGTCGTTTGCAATTTTACCCCTGTAGTTCGCGAAGATTATAGAATCGGGCTTCCAATGAAGGGTAAATTAAAAGAAATTTTTAATTCAGATGCCCTTGAATATAATGGTAGTGGTGTTCTGAATGCAAAAGCCATAAAAATTGAAACTATTCCATGGAATTCGAGAGATTTTTCTGCAACTATAACACTTCCCCCATTGGGTGTTACTGTTTTTAAAATTACAAAATAATGATTAAGGTCTCTTTTGAGACCTTTTTTATTAGTCTTCGCAAACGTTAGAGTTAATAAGTCGTAATAAACTAACACGCCATATTTACTTCAACTTTGTATTTTTGAGAATAATTTATCAATCACCTATGATTACAAATACAGAATTAGAAAATAAAGGAGATCAATACCCAACCAAGGTACTATCATTTGAACAAGATGCAGACAATATCTTATTCTATACTGTGAACAACGTTGTGTTGAAAATTACAGTGCTACGTGATAGTTTATTGCGATTTAGATATACCACTAAGGGATATTTTAATAAAGACTTTTCATATGCAATAGATAAAAATCAATCCCATGGTTATAATGAACTTCAAGTAACGGAACATAAAGATTTTTACCTTATCACTACCAGTAAAATTAAATGCCGTATTTTAAAATCCAATGCAAAAATAACTATTTTCGACTTAGATGGTTTTGCAATACTTGACGATGAGTTAGGGTTCCATTGGGAGGAAAGTTATGAGTTTGGTGGAAACATCGTTAAAATGACCAAACACTCTCAAGAAGGTGAATGTTATTATGGTATGGGTGATAAAGCAACCCATTTGAATTTAAAAGGCAAGAGAGTTGAAAATTGGGCAACCGATCAATATGCGTTTCACAGAGAACAAGAGCCTTTGTATAAAGTAGTTCCTTTTTACATAGGTCTACATCACAATAAAGCTTACGGAATCTTTTTTGACAATACATTTAGAACTTTTTTTGACTTCTGTCATGAAAGGAGAAATATCACTAGTTTTTGGGCTGAAGGAGGAGAAATGAACTATTATTTCTTCTATGGGCCTGAAATGAAAGACGTTGTGAAAACCTATACGCATCTCACAGGAAAACCCGAACTTCCTCCCATGTGGACCTTAGGCTTCCATCAGTGTAAGTGGAGTTATTACCCAGAGAGTAAAGTTAGAGAAGTTGCCTCAATGTTTAGAAAATTAAAAATTCCTTGCGATGCTATTTATTTAGATATCGATTATATGGAAGGATTCAGATGCTTCACATGGAATAAGGAATATTTTCCCGACCCCAAGAAAATGGTCACCGAGTTAGCTCAAGATGGTTTTAAAACGGTAGCCATTATTGATCCGGGGATAAAAATCGATAAGGATTATTGGGTATATCAAGAAGCTCTCGAAAAAGATTATTTCTGTAAACGTGCAGACGGACCCTATATGAAAGGTAAAGTGTGGCCAGGTGAATGTAATTTCCCAGATTATACAAACCCTGAAGTAAGAGAGTGGTGGGCTGGACTTTATAAAGAACTCATTTCTGATATTGGCGTAAAAGGGGTTTGGAACGATATGAATGAACCAGCAGTTATGGAGGTTCCCACCAAGACTTTTCCGTTAGATGTACGTCATGATTACGACGGACATCCTTGCAGTCACCGAAAAGCACATAATATTTATGGTACTCAGATGGCACGTGCCACTTATGAAGGTGTAAAGCGTTTTGCTTATCCCAAA
>JBKBOP010000083.1:0-9649 GCA_046293575.1 Flavobacterium sp.
GGGAGTGTCGTGAGGTAAAAATATTTTCCCTAATAAATACAACGCCCAAACCCCGAACACCGCAATCCAAATGGCTAAAAATACTTCACGTTCCAAAATATGAGATTGAGTGACCAAATCTGCTTTGGATAAGAATTTAAATGCTAATGCAAGTTCCAAAAACCCTAAAGATACTTTAACAGTGTTCATCCATCCACCCGAACGAGGTAATGAATTTAACCAACTGGGGAATAAAGCAAACAACATAAAAGGAAGTGCAATAGCCAATGAAAAGCCCAACATTCCAATCACAGGAGCCATGCCACCCATGGAAGCAGCCTCCACAATTAAAGTACCTACAATTGGACCCGTACAAGAAAACGAAACTATCGCTAGTGCCAAGGCCATAAAAAAGATACCAATCATACCTCCTCTGTCTGCTTGACGATCTACTGCATTGGCCCAAGAATTGGGCAGTACAATCTCAAAAGCCCCTAAAAAGGATATGGCAAAAAACAATAAAAGGGCAAAGAATATTAAATTGAACGTGACACTCGTTGACATTTCATTGAGCGAGTCGGCACCAAAAATAGCGGTAACGGCTGTTCCCAGAGCAACATATATAACAATAATCGAAATACCGTAGATGATGGCATTTTTAATGCCTTTGGCCCGGTCTTTACTTTGTTTAGTGAAGAAACTCACCGTCATCGGAATCATCGGAAACACACAAGGTGTTAACAAGGCCGCAAAACCTGAAAAGAAAGCCACAATAAAGATGGTCCACAAACCGGTGCTATTTTTTTTCTCTTTTTTCTCTCCAGCACTTTTCGATTCTGTTACTAATTCTGGAGCTTTTCTACCGGGAATTTGAAAGGCAAACGTTTCAAATTGTTGAATACATTGTTCTTTGCAGGCCTGATAATCAAGGGTCACCTCAAAAGTGGCAAATTGATCGTTAATGACTTTAATACGTTGGGTAAACGTGGCCTCCTTGTCAAAGTAATATTCATCCACCTCAAAAATATCGTTGAATACTTTTTTAAAGACGCTCTCCTCTGTGGCACCCATGAGTTCATAATTTCCCTCTTGATTTTCAAAGCCAAATTCAGCAGGTAAAGCCCCGCCTTCAGGTGTAAATTGAGAATAAATGTGCCAATCTGGGTCGATAGTAGCCTTGAAGGTTAAAATAAATTCATTGGTTCCAGCTTCTTCAATGGTAGAAGTCCATTGAACAGGCTTTAGAATTTGAGAATACGTTGATAGGGTAAGCAACCCAAAAATAGCAATAAAGAAAAATTTTTTCATTTCTTGGAGGTAAATTTTAAAAGGTTTTGGGTATAGGATTCTACTTGAAAACGACGATCCGTTCGATACCCGACCACCCAAATAATTTTATTTTCGGAGCAAAGTAACCATATTTTTTCTTTTTCAAAAACGGGAATCTTCTCGTCTTTAAAAAATTTACTAAGTTTCTTCTTGCCTTGCATTCCAGAAGGGTAAAAATAATCACCCTCCTTCCAATGACGAAGGATTAAAGGAAACTTTAACGCATCGGCATCTACAACAATCGAATCTTGGTCGCATTCTGAAAAGGAAGTCACTTTTTTCCAGATAAGCGGGTACTCCCCATCAACTTCATCGAGAGATTCAATTTGAAATTGTTTGGGTTGCGATAGTATCGGCTCTAAAATCAACTGTTGCCGGTTTTTCAAAAGTCGGTAATTTGGTGAGTATATGATTTTACCCGAAGGGGCGTTTTGTGCTAAGTAGAGTATATCGTCCCAGGCGGTAAATCCATAGGAAGAAAGCCAAGCATACAAATAAGCTTTAGGATACGGCAATGTCGACCATTTTTTTAAATCAATTACGATACTGTTCTCTTTTTCATGAGCAATTGCCTTCCATGTTTCTTCTGATGTAACATTTACTAACGATTGAGATTGTTTTAAATGGTGTAATGTATTGTTGAATCCATCAAGAAAAGAAGGGTTGAGCTCCTTCAACAATGGCACTACATTTTGTCTTAACTTATTTCGCAAGTAATAAATTTCTTGATTACTACTATCCTCACGCCAAGAAATCAATTGCTCTTGTGCATAATCTTCTAATTGTTTTCGGCTAAATGCCAGTAAGGGTCTCAAAATGTTGCCTTGCTGTTCAGGAATACCGGTGAGCCCCTGCAAACCCGTACCTCTAACCAAATGAATTAAAAAAGTTTCCAATTGATCATCAAGGTGGTGGGCCGTGAGTACAAAATCAAATCCCTCCCGTTCACAAAGTTCCTCAAACCACTCATACCTCAATTGTCGTGCAGCTTGTTGAATAGAGAGTTTGTGCTCATCCGCAAATTCTTGGGTTTCAAATTTTTTGACATAGACTGGAATTTTATGTTGTAAGCAAAAAGTTCTTACAAAGACTTCGTCACCGTCGCTTTCTAATCGTCGCAAACTAAAATTGGCATGAGCCACCGAAACGTCATTGGCAACTGACTGGATCAAATGCAACATCACCATACTATCCAACCCTCCACTTACAGCGAGCAGTAGTTTCCCTGATTTTAAATGAGGGAAGTTTGAAGCGATATGCATTTCAAAGTTGGATTTCATCGTTCAAAAATAGTTATTTCATAGCATTCCATGCCATCACTTCAACTCCTGTTCTTGATTGACTTTCATTTCCTGCATACACTAAGGTTTTGGATTTGACTTCCTCTTTTGCCAAGGCATGAAAATAATCTAAGCCTTTAAATAATTCTGGCTTGATGGTTCGTGTCGATTTAATTTCGAAAACATCCAAAAGTTCATCATATTGCCGAATTAGATCCACTTCGTTTCCGTTAGAATCCCGCCAAAACCAAAATTCTTCCATCCTATTCAGGTGATAGTTGCGTTTAACAAACTCGCTTATCATCATATTTTCGAATAAGTTTCCTTTGAACGAATGAAGCCGAATTTGATCCACTTCTCTAATTTTCAATAAATGGCACAGCAAACCGGTATCATAAAAATACAACTTCGGACTTTTAATGACCCTTTTATCGAAATTTTTGTGATACGGTTGCAACAGATAAATGATATAACTGCTTTCTAGTAGAGAAATCCAAGCCTTGGCAGTAGGTTGAGTAATACCACAATCATTGGCCAATGAATTCAAGTTCAATAGCTGACCCGCTCGTGATGCACACATACTCAAAAACACTCGAAAGGTTCGCATATCTCGGATATTCACCAACTCAGTGATATCCCTTTCCACATAGGTTTGAATGTAATTATTGTAGAAAGTTTTTGAGGGAATATCACGGTCAAATATGGCAGGATAAAACCCTTTCAACATGACCTCTGCATAATCATGCTTCAACAATCCCTCTGATTGCATCTCTTGAAAATCAAATGGAAATAACTTAAACAAGGCCACTCTTCCAGCTAAGCTTTGAATGATGCTTCTTAAGAGATGAAAATTTTGGGAGCCTGATAATATAAACTGTCCCATCACTTTCCGATCATCTACCAACGTTTGTAAATACGAAAAAAGAGCAGGAACTCTTTGCACCTCATCTAAAATGCAATGCATATTATATTGCTTAAGAAATCCATTAGGATCTTTTTCTGCAAATAATCGCAAATCTGGATTTTCCAAACTCAAATAGGTATACTCAGGAAAAAGCTCCCTTAATAAAGTGGTCTTTCCAGACTGTCTCGGACCAGTTAAAGCCAAAATAGGATACTTATCTTTGTAAACTCTCAATTGAGAAATCATACTTCTTACTACTGCCATAACATTCTGTTTTCATGGCAAATATATAATTATATTTTGAATTTACATCAATTTTATTTTGAAATTACATTAGTTTTATTTTGAAATTACACAATGTAAAATACAATATTATCAGGTATTAAAAACCTCAAACAACGCTTTGGCTTTTAAAAGGCATTCCTCATATTCTAGTTCTGGAATAGCCTCAGCGGTAATGGCACTACCCACTGAAAAAGAAAGATAGTTTCGGTCAGCATTGTAAAGCACACTTCGAATGACCACGTTGAAGTCAAAATCACCTTCAGGAGTAAAATACCCCACCGCCCCACTATAAAGTCCGCGTTTGGTTTCCTCTAACTTTTCAATAATCTGCATCGCTGAAATTTTAGGAGCTCCCGTCATACTCCCCATGGGGAAAGTAGTTTGCAAGAGTGCAACAGGTGATGTCTGATGTGAAATCTCTGAAGTGATCGTAGAAATCATCTGATGTACTTGCTTAAAGCTATACATACCACACAATTCTTCAACTGTCACGGAACCTTTGGTAGCGGTACGAGACAAGTCATTTCGAACCAAATCAACAATCATGATGTTTTCAGAACGTTCCTTTGGATTTTGCTCTAAGGCATGTTTGGACGCTTTATCTAATTCGACATCTTCATGTCTGGGAGCAGTACCTTTAATTGGTTGTGAAATCACTTTTGTACCCTGCTTTTTCAAATAACGTTCTGGAGAAGCACACATAAGATAGTATGCGTCTAATTTTAAAAATGTCGCAAAAGGAGGCTCAGAAATTTCATTGAGTCTTCCATATACTTGGAAAGGATTTACTTCAGCATTTTCAGCAAAAAACTCTTGGCAAAAATTAGCTTCATAAACGTCTCCACGATGAATATGAGCCAGCATTTCTGTGGTGCGTTCAAGATAGGTTTCTCTAGAAATTCGTGGTTGAATGGACAATGATTCCGCTTGGAATGCCATCGAAGTTAATTCAGTATTTAAAACAGCTGTAAGATCCTCGTCTATTTCATCATCACAAAGGTTTAAATAGTGTAACTCCAATTCATTTCCCTTAAGTAAGAAAAGTTTTTTGGGTTGAAAAAAATACAAGTCTGGAAAACCAAGTCCGTCAAAATTATTAGAACTCAAATCCTCTAAATCATTTTTTAAATCATAGGAAAGATATCCAAACAACCAATCTTTGGAGAGGGATTGGTATTGATGTAAAGCTTCAAAAGCAGCATAATAATCTGTTTTCAACACCGTAAAAGCTTCCAGGGCCAAGAGACAATCATACTCAGAATACAAATGCGGGTATTGATTACTATCCATAAAAACTACTTCACGAGCATACTGAGCCCATTGAAGTAATTGTTGTTTTACCTTTTCAGGTTGTTCAACGGTTATGGAACGTATACATCGGAGCATGGACACTATTCAAAATGAGATTCAAATTGCTGTAATTTTTTCAGTAATTCAGACTTGAACTCCTCGTTGATGACGACTCCTTCATCTCTTGAAAAATTATCTTTAAATGAAGGTAATGAGAAGGTGTCTAACACTTCGGCACCAAATCGAGGTAAAAGATTCTTGATTACTTCCAAAGCACTCACACCGCCTCTGCCACCAGTTGATGTACTTAACAAAAGTACCTTTTTACCTTCAAGGAATTTACGATCCAAACGCGATAACCAATCCAAGACATTTTTAAAAAAGGCCGAAGGATGGCTGTTGTGTTCGTTTACTGAAATAATCAATCCGTCTGAAGCTTGTATGTGTTTATAAATCTGATTCACAGAAGGTGGAAATCCATGTTCACGCTGAGCATCTTCACTATACACTTCCAAGCTCATTTCAGAAAGTTTAAAGATTTCGAAACTGGTATTTTGTAATTGCGTAGTTGCAAATACTACCAATTCATGATTAATAGACGTGGAAGAATTACTTCCTGCAAAGGCTAATAAAGTTGGCATCTGATTTTTTCTTCAAATATACAGAAGCACATAGAGATTAAAAAACAAAACCCGCCGGGAAAGCGGGTTTTAAGATAGAATTGTAAATGTTTAAACGTGTAAGGCTCTATTATCAGTGGCAGCCAATGCCGCTTCTTTCACAGCTTCTGCAAAAGTGGGATGAGCATGACTCATTCGGGAAATGTCTTCGGCACTGGCACGGTATTCCATGGCAACCACAGCTTCGGCAATCAAGTCGGCACAACGCGGACCAATCATGTGGACACCCAACACTTCATCAGTTTTGGCATCGGCTAAGATTTTTACAAAACCATCGGTATCACCTCCCGCACGGGCACGACCTAAGGCTTTAAATGGAAAACTTCCTGACTTATAAGCTACTCCTGCTTCTTTTAATTGTTCTTCGGTTTGACCCACAGCCGATACTTCTGGCCAAGTATAAACTACACCAGGAATCAAATTATAATCAATGTGTGGTTTTTGACCCGCTAAAATTTCTGCCACCATAACGCCCTCTTCCTCAGCTTTATGAGCCAACATGGCTCCACGCACTACATCCCCAATGGCGTAAATATTTGGAACATTGGTTTGTAAATGGTCATTTACTTCCACTTGTCCGCGGTCTGTGAGTTTCACTCCGGCATTTTCAGCTTGAAGCCCATCTGTATAAGGTCTTCTTCCTACAGAAACCAAACAATAATCTCCTTCAAGTGTCAAAGTTTCTCCCTTAGGAGTCTCAGCTTTAACGGCAACTACATTCCCATTACGTTCTACTGATTGAACCTTATGAGAAGTATAAAACTTCATTCCTTGCTTTTTCAATACTTTGGTAAGTTCTTTAGATAAAGCTGCATCCATACCTGGAATGATTCGGTCCATATATTCCACCACAGAAACCTCAGCTCCCAAACGCAAATACACTTGTCCTAATTCAATACCAATCACTCCTCCTCCGATAATCACCAAATGTTTTGGAACTTCAGGTAATTTCAAGGCTTCCGTAGAAGTAATTACACGTTCCTTATCCAAAGTAATGAAAGGTAAGTTGGAAGGTTTTGAACCCGTAGCGATAATGATATTTTTGGCTTCGATGGTTTCAACAGCACCATCATTTTTGGTAATATTTACATGAGTAGCATCTTTAAAAGCACCCAATCCTTCAAAAACGGTCACCTTATTTTTATCCATCAAGTATTTGATGCCTCCAGTAGTTTGATCAACCACCGCTTGCTTACGGGCAATCATCTTTTCAAGATTTACTTTGACGTCTTGTACTTCAATTCCGTGTTCTTCAAAATGAGCTACAGCATCATGATAATGGTGAGAAGAGGAAAGTAAAGCCTTGGAAGGAATACAACCCACATTCAGGCAAGTTCCTCCTAAAACGGAATATTTTTCAATTAAGGCCGTTTTCATTCCCAATTGGGCACAACGAATAGCGGCAACATACCCTCCGGGGCCAGAACCAATAATAGCAACGTCAAATGAACTCATGATAGTTAGTTTAAATGGTGTGTTTTATATAATCGATGACAAAATTACAAATGTTTTACAAAGTAACTTGTCCAAACAGTGTAATAATCAGAGTAAAATTTACTTGATCTTAAAATATTCCACACTTAACTTCATCAATCTTAGGTTGTATTGTGCAGATTTTCAACTTTTTAATCAAAAGTTTTCATGAAATCGTTTTCGTAACTTTTTGATTTTCATGACTTTTATCAGGTTTTTTTACGTTATAAAAACGGAACTTTGAAGTAATAAAAGAAGAAAACTATTTTAAAATCAACGTCATGAAAAACATCAGAATCATCCAAGACTTACACGATTTAGGTATCACGGGCTACCATGAAGTGGTCTACAACCCTAGCTATGAAGAACTTTTCAAGGCAGAAATGTCTCAAAAAAATATAGGCTTCGAAAAAGGAGCTTTGACCGATACAGGGGCTATGGCTGTTAAAACAGGGGTTTTCACGGGTCGCTCACCAAAAGACCGATACATTGTTGAAGATGAAGTGAGTCGAGATACCATTCATTGGGATGGAACCGTGAACAAACCCACTTCCACAGAAATTTGGAAAGAATGTAAAAAACTCGTTTTAAAACAACTCTCAAGTTCCAAAAAATTATATGTGGTCGATGCCTTTTGTGGCACCAACCCAGATACCCGTTTGAAAGTGCGATTTGTCATGGAAGTTGCTTGGCAAGCTCACTTTGTAACCAATATGTTCATCCGTCCCTCTCATTTCGAATTGGAACATTTTGGCACACCTGATTTTGTGGTCATGAACGGTTCCAAAACAACCAACTCCGACTGGAAAAATCACAAACTCAACTCAGAAAACTTTGTTATGTTCAACTTAACAGAACGTATCCAAATTATTGGAGGTACCTGGTATGGTGGAGAAATGAAAAAAGGAATGTTTGCCATGATGAACTATTACTTACCTCTAAAAGGAATGGCCTCCATGCATTGTTCTGCGAATGTGGGTGAAAAAGGAGATGTGGCCGTATTCTTTGGACTTTCAGGAACTGGAAAAACCACCTTGTCTGCCGACCCCAAACGTTATTTGATTGGTGACGACGAACACGGTTGGGATGACAATGGAGTCTTCAACTATGAAGGAGGCTGTTATGCAAAAGTCATCGACCTGACCGAAGAAAATGAACCCGACATTTGGAGAGCCATCAAACGAGATGCCTTGCTAGAAAACGTGGTGGTGAACGAATATGGTGAAGTGGACTATTTTGATCACTCAATCACGGAAAACTCTAGAGTTTCATATCCGCTGTATCACATCAATAAAATTGTGTTGCCTTCTAAAGCAGGACATGCCAAAAAGATTATTTATTTGTCCGCCGATGCCTTTGGGGTACTGCCTCCAGTATCCATTTTAGACGATGAACAAGCCCAATACCACTTCTTGTGTGGATATACCTCAAAATTAGCAGGAACAGAACGCGGCATTACCCAACCAGAACCTTCCTTCTCTCCCGCTTTTGGAGAAGCATTTCTTACCCTTCACCCCACCATGTATTCAAAAACCCTGATTGGAAAAATGAAGGAACACGGAGCCAAAGCCTATCTCGTAAATACGGGATGGAATGGCACTGGCAAACGAATGTCATTAAAAGAAACCAGAGCCATTATCGATGCGATACTTAATGGAGAATTGGAAAACACAGATACCAAACACATTCCCTATTTGAATTTGAATGTGCCTGTAAAAGTATCAAATGTAACTACCGAAATTCTTGACCCTCGAAACACCTATGCTGAGGTCAAAGAATGGGAAGACAAAGCGAAAGATTTAGCAGGACGTTATATTAAATATTTCGAACAATTCACCAACACTCAGGACGGAGCCCGCTTGGTAAAAGCTGGTCCGCAACTAGAAGAAGTAATGGCCTAAACAGAATGAACAATGGGAAAACCGACTTCGAGAGGAGTCGGTTTTTTTTATGGTAAATTTTTATATTTACATATTCATTGTCTAAAAAACTGAAACAAAACAACATTAAAAACACTCATCGTTATGGAAACATCCCTACAACAATTTGAAGAAATACTGGTTTGGTTGCTTCCCCTAATCATCATACTGGCTGTTTGGGAAGCCGTTTGGAAAATCATCGCCCTATGGAAATCTGCCCGAAACAATCACTTGGGTTGGTTTATTTGCATTGCGATTATCAATACCGTTGGTATTTTACCCATAGTGTATATCCTAATGCATAGAAATAAGAATCAAGAGGAATAAATTTTATTGAAATAAAAATTTCTAATTCCAACAATCAAACAATCTAATAATCCAATTTAACTTCCATCTCCCCTCTTCAAACTTCCCTCCAAATTTGCCAATCTTTAATTTGTCCGTCCCTGATATAGGTTGACCAGAAAAGTCAACTTATTATGAAAGCAAATTTGAGAAAAATCAGGAAGC
>JBKBOP010000084.1:0-9575 GCA_046293575.1 Flavobacterium sp.
TTCACACCCAAGTGAACGGACAGAAAAAGAGCTTGTTACTTACGGCTTCGAGACCTAAGGATGTGTTGAAGTATTGATTTTTTTTTGCCGCAGATTCGCAGATTTTATCATTAGGGATCTTTTGTTTTAATTAGTAAAGATTTCTTTACGGTCTATATAATGGTTTCGTGAAAACGTTTATTCACCTCATTTGATTCTATATAGATGGCATAAAATTGTATATTTTGATATTAAATAGGATTTTGTGAAGCAACAAATTTATGTAGACACTTCTGTTTTTTGGGGTTATTTTGATGAAGAGTTTTTTGAACATACAATTCCATTTTTGATGGGCTAAGAAATTGCGAGTTTGTACTTCTCTATTCATCAAACAGAACTGATTTTTTGGTCATTTGTAGCTATAAACACATTGTAAACATTTACAAAATAAGAGGCTACAATTCCATCAATATTAAATTGGTTATAAACAATTAGAAATTCGCTCACCTAGAGAATTTGAAAAATATGAAGACGATTAAAAAAACACCAGTTTCACCAGATGAGCATTTTGACGCAGTAAAATTCATGCGTCAACAGCGGGACCAATTAAGCAAAAAGTTATCTAAAATGACAAAAGAAGAGATTTTAGAATACTTTAGAAATCGCAATTTGGTTACTACCACAAAACCTTGTGCCTAGAATAAAGTTGACAATCAAAACAGATTTATTTCTCGTTCAACTTTTATTTTTAGTTAGGTATTCCATTTTGTTGTTATGATAAGTTCTGTGAATTAAAGCTTATGACTCACCCTAAAAGATAACACTGACCGGCAGAAACCTACTGAAAATTAAAAGTAAAATGCCAATGCTTCTAAAATTAAAAGAGGTGTATTGCTAACGCACTTGCCGACACAAAAACACCATATTTAGTTTTTACCTCTCGATACCTATCGGGACCTCCAAGCCCACTCACCACCAAATAAGTCTGAATGATATAACTAATATATAACATTTTGTAAACTAGACTCCTACTAACAAGACTATCTTTAATGAAATAAAGATAGATAATGAAAAAATTAGAAAATAAAACTGCCATTATCACTGGCGGTGCAGGCAGTATCGGTAAAACAACAGCCAAACTTTTTTTAGAGAACGGTGCTAAAGTGATGTTGATTGACCTTGATGAAAAATCTTTGAAAACAGCGGTTGATGAACTAGGTGACAAGAATGTAAACTATTGCGTTGCTGATGTAACAAAAGCTTCTGATGTAAAACGCTACGCAGATGAAGCGTTGAAATTATTTGGTAAGGTAGATGTATTCTTTAACAATGCTGGTATTGAAGGCGTGGTAAAACCCGTTGTTGACTATCCTGAAGAAATGTTCGACAAAGTGATAGCTGTAAATGTAAAAGGTGTGTGGTTAGGTAATAAATACATTTCGCCAATTATGAAAGACGGTGGTAGTGTAATTATGAGCTCTTCAGTTGCTGGATTAGGTGGCACACCAAATGTAAGTGCTTATGTGATAAGCAAACACGCTGTAATTGGTATTATGAGAAATTTAGCCCTTGAACTTGCACCAAGAAAAATAAGAGTAAATACCATCAACCCGTCACCAGTTGACAATAGAATGATGCGTTCGTTGGAGGAAGGTTTTGCTCCCAATCACGGAGCCGAAGCTCAAAAAGGATTTGAACAAACAATACCATTAGGTAGGTATGCCAAACCTGAAGAAATAGCCAAACTTGTGTTATTTCTTGCCAGTGATGATAGTCAATTTATTACAGGAACAACACAGGTTATAGATGGCGGAATGACGGCTTAATAATATTTAAAAAAAATAATTATGCCAGACCCGAAATTTTCAAAACCGTGGCACGGCATATCCCGTGAATCGATTCACTGGAATCCTACCGTAAATACAGACGCTTGTATTGGCTGCGGAACTTGTGTCACAGGTTGCAGCCGTTTGGTTTACAGATATGATTACGACCAACGAAAAGCTGTAGTAGTCGACCCACTCAATTGTATGGTGGGATGTACAACTTGTGCAAATACTTGCCTAACTCAAGCAATTAATTTCCCTTCCTTATCTACGGTTTTTGCATTAGAATCGCAGGTGATTGTGCATCACAGCATAGAAGATGACCTAATAGCACGAAAAGAACAATTGTCATATCAAGGAAATATTCCACATCCTGACCGAATTTTAAGTATGCGAGTGGCTGCACTTGAAAAAGTAAACAACAGAACGTTGCTTATTACACTCTCACCAACCAAAGATGAAGATTGTTTTTGTCAATTTATGCCGGGTCAATATGTAGAAATTATTCCACCTAATGGGCAATGGTTGCCAAGGGCATATTCCATTGGAAACGCCCCACAAATTGGCGGTTCTATTGAACTTCAAATAAGGAATGTAGAAGGAGGTAGATTAAGCAGTTGGTTATTTGAAGAATTGAAAAAAGATGATATTCTTCAAGTGCGAGGACCGAGAGGAAACTTCACAATGAAATCTTTACCTGAAAAACCTTTAGTCTTTATTGCTGGAGGAACGGGCTTTGCACCTATTAAAGCCTTGATAGAGCAACAAATTCAAATGAACAATCAGCGTAAAATGGAATTGTTTTGGGGCGTTGGAGGTGCAGATGACATTTATGAAATAGAGGTACTTAGTCGTTGGAAAGCGGAAGCCACCAATCTTAATTGCACGATTGCAATAGATAAAGGAGAACTTCTTGAATTAGCTAAAGGCATTACTTTTTTTTCGGGAAAATTAGCAGATGCTATTCAACAAAGTAAGATAAAATTGAAAGAAGCGGATGCATATATAGCCGGAAACCCTACTATGATGCCCGGTATTACAAACACATTAATAGAACTCGGAATGGTATCAGACAACATTCACATTGATTCATTCGGGTTATAATATTCAAAAACAAAATCAAAATGGAAAACACAGTAGAACAAATCATATCAATGCCACGCATAGGAGACAAAGCACCAGAATTTAAAGCCATCACCACACAAGGAAATATTAATTTTCCAAATGATTATAAAGGGAAATGGGTCATTCTTTTTAGCCATCCTGCGGACTTCACTCCTGTTTGCACATCGGAGTTTATAACGTTTGCAGCAAGAGAGCCAGAATTTAAAGCCTTGAACTGTCAATTGGTTGGTTTGTCTATAGATGGATTGTACAGCCACATTGCGTGGTTAAGAACCATCAAAGAAAAAATTGAATTTAAAGGAATGAAAAACATTGAGGTTAAGTTTCCTTTGATTGAAGATATTACAATGGAAGTGGCAAAAAAGTATGGAATGATTCAACCGGGCGAAAGTTCTACCAAAGCTGTGAGAGCGGTATTCTTCGTTGACCCAAAAGGAATGATTCGAGCCATTATTTATTACCCTCTTTCCATGGGCAGAAATTTTGATGAATTGATAAGAGCATTGATTGCTATGCAAACTGCAGATGCCTATTCAATAGCAACCCCTGCCGATTGGCAACCCGGAGATGATGTGATAGTGCCTCCGGCAGACTCTTGTGGCGTAGCCAAAGACCGAATGGAAGCAAAAGAAGAAGGCGTGACTTGTTCCGATTGGTTTTTCTGCACCAAGCCATTGAAAATAGAATACATGTAAACCATCCTAAATCAAAAAAAATTATGAAAACAATCGCTGAAATAGAAAAAGACATCCTTGACATTACGCTTCAAATTCAAAACTACTATCCCGAACTGTCGAAATACATTGAGGAAATCCCTGTCAATTATGATAGAGCGGATAGAAATCAAATTAGCATAAAAAATATGCAAGATTATTATAATTCCTTGGTAGAAATTGTGTCGAAATACGCTAAAAATGAAGAGATAAAAACCGAAAATAATGCTCCTGATAAATCAAAGTTTGACGGCTTTCCAATATATCCACCATCGGACGATATCTATGCAAGAGGGAAAGAAGAAACGCTTCTTAATCCTGAAGACATTTCAAATAACAAAACACCCAACGAAGACGAAGGAATGGCAAACGAAAAAGCCTTTGATACAGATATGTCGGGTGACGACTTGGATGTGCCAGGTGCAGAATTGGACGACCAACAAGAAAGTGTAGGTAGTGAAGATGAGGAAAACAACTACTACAGTTTGGGCGGAGACAATCACGACAATTAATCATTAAAAATAATATGATTATGGAATCACACTATTATAATGTAGAAATCAATTGGGAAAACACCCGCAAAGGAATCATCTGTTCACCTGAATTAAATAAGGAAAATGGCGTTTGTATTGAGGTTGCTACACCCCCAGAATTTTCTAAAGGTATTAAAGGCATTTGGTCGCCAGAGCATTTGTTCGTGGCTGCTGTAAGCGGCTGTTTAATGACAACTTTTTTAGCTATTGCCGAAAATTCTACGTTGGAGTTTACAAGTTTCACTTGTAAGTCAAAAGGGAAGTTGGATATAGTGGAAGGTAAATTAATGATTAGTGAGATCCTGCTAAATCCTACTGTTGTTATAAGCGATGAACAGTATAGAGATAAGACAATTCGCATTGTAAAAAAAGCAGAAGATGCTTGTTTGATTTCTCATTCTGTAAAGTCAAAAATCGCAATGGAAATAACTATTGAGGTGAAACCGCATTTAATCGAAAACAAATGAAAAAAACAGCAGTAATAATTTTTAACGACAATGATGCTGCCTTAAATTCCGGTTCGCACGTTGCACTAAGAATGTCACAAGTAAACAAAGAAATGGGCGTTGAATTGGAAGTGTTTATGTTTGGACCCGGTCAAGCCGCTTATTCGAGCAATGCAGCAACAGGTGTGAAGGCAGATTATGTAAAAACCATTGATGAACTTATAAAAGCAGGAATAAAAGTAAGCACCTGTAAAAACACTGCTGAAGCAAAAGGCACTACCGAAGCGTTAAAAGCAAAAGGCATTGAAGTTATGTTTGCCCGTGCTGCCTTTTTACGATTTGGCTTGGAAAATGCAGCCGTTATCACTTTTTAAATCTGCAAAATTGAAAAAATGATTGATGATGACTATTGACTTTATCGATGCTGTACGGTTCACTTATTTTTAGTGCCATTTTCAATTTTCATGTTGCGTATTGCTTACATCAGGTTTGGAAGAACGAAAAAGGGAATGAGATTAAGTAACTCAAATTCGTGAAATATCAATTATTAAAAATGCACTCCGATGAAATTAAGTCACATCAGCAAAAATGAAATCTCAAAAGGTGAAGACCTACAGGGTCGTGACATCAGAGAAGGTATATTTAATCTAATAAAAACTGACTTTCCTGACTTTGAAAAAGATGACTACATAACCATATCTGAACTGAACCAATACAGAAGACTTTATTTGACATCCCTAATTACCCAAGAGAAAGGTGAAATAGCAGTTATTGACAGCGATGTAATGGAAGCTATTAAAAACAATTCCATTCTATCTGAAAACATACAGGACGAAATAGAAGCTGATCTTACTTTTGGGCAACATCTTGCCGACAAAGTTGCCGCATTTGGTGGTAGTTGGACTTTTATCATCACATTTTTTTCATTCATCCTGATTTGGATGTTGATTAATATTTGGTATTTAACAACAAAACCGTTTGACCCTTTTCCTTTCATATTGCTTAATCTCATTCTTTCTTGTTTGGCGGCAATTCAAGCTCCAATCATTATGATGAGCCAAAACAGACAAGAGCAAAAAGATAGACAACGGGGCGAACACGACTATAAAATCAATTTAAAAGCTGAGCTAGAGATAAAGTTGCTCAGCGAAAAAATAGACCACTTACTAGTTCATCAAAACAAGAAACTTTTAGAAATTCAAGAAGTTCAAACAGATTATCTTGAAGATTTAATGAAAGAATTGAAAAAGAAATGAAGTTAGAAAACCGAAAACAAAAAGTAGCACCATTACCTCACTTCTTATTCAGACTTGGAAGATACGGACTATTTGCATTAGGCTTAATACTATTTTCTGTTTTACTTGGGACAGTTGGTTATCATTATTTTGGACAAATCGCTTGGCTTGACAGTTTCTATATGGCTTGTATGATTTTGACAGGAATGGGACCGGTTGTGGAAATGGCCTCACCCACTGCAAAGATTTTCTCCTCGATTTATGCATTGTATAGTGGCGTGGCATTTTTAAGCATTACTGCCGTGTTCTTTGCACCCATAATTCACAGATTGTTACACATTTTACACGTTGAAGATGAAAATTAATCCCACCATTCAAACCATTGATACCGATTTTTCGAAAGGAAGATTAATTCATATACAGACGATAACTTTAGAAGACACAGCAAAATTTCACGGTCATCTTTGTGATGGATTGGTGGTTGGATTTCTAGGATTGAGAGAGGCACTTTATCTCCTTTATCCAAGCAAAATCATTGATAGAACAAATACAAGGGTTGTTAGTAAATCATCTCCATGTATTACAGATGTTGGCGTTTACTTAACGGGTGGTCGATACCAATTCGATACTTTTTATGTTGATGATAGTATTTCATACCTTTACATTATACAACGTGTTGATAATGGGTTAACCTATGGATTAAAATTAAAAACGGGTATAAAACCATCTATCATTGAACAAATGGGCAATAAAGCCATTGAAGGAAAACTATCTTCTTTTGAATTGGATGATTTAAAAAAAATGGAAGAAGATTTTACGGATAAATTGCTAGCGTCAAATAGTTCAACGCTTTTTGATATTGACAAAATAGAAAACTTTGCTTGGCAACCCGTTTTGGACAATAAGTTTATCAAGACTGATGTGCTAAAAAAGAATGTGACCAACACCAAATAAGATGGAATTTATCGACTACTATAAGACTTTAGAAATATCCAAGAAAGCTACTGAAAAGGAGATTAAAGCGGGATATCGCAAGCTCGCCAGAAAATACCACCCCGACTTAAATCCAAATAATAAAGAAGCCGAAAAGAAATTCAAAGAAATAAACGAAGCCAATGAAGTTTTAAGTGATGCTGAAAAACGAAAGAAATATGATGAGTTTGGAAAAGATTGGAAACACGCAGATGAAATTAAAAAAGCACAGCAACAACAGACTTCTCGAAATAGAGATAGAACGCAACAAGATGATGGTAGTTTCTCCGGTGATTTTTCAGATTTTTTTGAATCCATGTATGGAAGAAGCGGATATAGACAAACAAAATTCAGAGGTCAAGATTTAAACGCTGAATTGCATTTGAATTTAAAAGATGTTTACACTACTCAAAAACAAACTATCACTATTAATGGCAAAAGCATACGATTGACTTTTCCGGCAGGTATTGAAAATGGGCAGGTAATCAAAATAAACGGACACGGTGCTCCTGGTGCTAGTGGAGGGCCTGATGGCGATTTGTATATTACTTTCTTAATAAAAAATGACACCCCGTTTAAAAGAGATGAAAGCAATTTATATACAACGGTTGATTTAGACCTTTACACAGCTATACTTGGTGGGGATGTATTAATTGATACATTTGATGGGAAAGTGAAATTAAAAGTTCTTCCAGAGACTCAATCGGGAACAAAAGTAAAATTGAAAGGTAAAGGTTTTCCTGTTTATAAAAAGGAAGGTGAGTTTGGTGATTTGTACGTTACCTATCAAATAGAGCTGCCTAAAAATCTATCAGATAAGGAAAAAGAGCTTTTCACTAAATTACAAAAATTAAGGGATAATGGAAACAAATAATTTGGTATTGGTTGAAACTTTCTGCTCAAATTGTGAGGCGGAATTTTCTTTTATTGATTCCCTAAATGAGTATGGAATCATAGAGATTAAAGTTTATGAGGGTAAAAAATATATTTCAAATGAACAGTTAAAAACTGTCGAAAGGGCAGTTCAGTTTCATTATGAATTAAATATCAATTTTGAAGGTATTGATGTGATTTCCAATTTGCTTAATCAAATTGATGAATTGCAGCAGGAATTAAAAATTACCAAAAACAAATTGAATCTATTTGATCTTGATTAAAAAGATGAAAAAACTACACATTAAAATTCCGCTTATTCTTCCCTACCTACCTGATGAGAAAGACAGTTGCATTCAAAGGCTCATCGATACATTGAAAAATGAACAGGGCATAAAAAAAATTCATGTT
The DNA here is from genome assembly GCA_046293575.1 of Flavobacterium sp. Lineage (GTDB taxonomy): Bacteria > Bacteroidota > Bacteroidia > Flavobacteriales > Flavobacteriaceae > Flavobacterium. Next base: position 8,114 of record JBKBOP010000084.1, read on the forward strand.
GCATACGAAAAGAACAATGGAGAACCCGAACTGTGTTTTCATTACAATCCTGACATAATATCAATTGACCAAATAACTTTTCTGGGAAACAAACAGGAGCTTTACTAACAGAGAAAATCGGACATCAATTTGTCAAGGTTTCAGGCATTAGACATACTCGACATGCGAAGAAAATAGAGAAAATATTAAAAAGTCAAAAAGGTATTCTTGAAGCTTCGGTGACGGTAACTGGAATAATACGAATCGAACATGACAATGATTTAATTAGTGAAAATGCAATTGATAAATTCATTGAAAAACAAAAACTGTCAATTGTAAAGCCAACAAAAGAGTTTGATGATAACGAGCATAGTCATGAACACAACGGTGTATTAGGAGAAAATACAGAACTAATATTTGCATTACTGAGCGGTGCTTTATTGGGTATTGGTTTTGGCTTGTCATTTATAACTAGCCTTCCAAGTTATGTAAGTATTATGTTTTACATTGGTGCTTATTTTTTTGGCGGCTTTTACACCGCCAAAGAAGCCTTTGAAACGATTAAAAAAGGTGGTTTTGAGATTGATTTTTTGATGCTTGTTGCTGCCATTGGAGCAGCCATTTTAGGACATTGGGCTGAAGGTGCATTGCTCTTGTTTCTGTTTAGTCTTGGGCACTCCCTTGAACACTATGCAATGGGAAAAGCCAAAAAATCAATAGCTGCTTTGGCAGACCTATCTCCAAAAACTGCATTGCTTAAAAGAAACGGCAACACAGAAGAAGTCAGCATTGAAAGTTTACAAATCGGAGATGTCATTGTTATTAAACCTGATACTAAAATTTCTGCTGATGGTATTGTCATTAAAGGACAAAGCAGCGTAAACCAAGCTTCCATTACAGGTGAAAGTATGCCTGTAGAAAAATTTTCTGCTAACGAAACTGAACACGATAATTTTGATGAAAAAAGTATTAAAGATGAAAACCGTGTATTCGCAGGCACACTCAACGGGAATAATTTGTTGGAAATAAAAGTTATTAAATTGGCCAAAGACTCTACGCTTTCGCGTTTGATACAATTGGTAAACGAAGCACAAACACAAAAATCACCAACACAATTATTTACCGATAAATTTGAAAAGTATTTTGTACCTGCTGTTTTGGCTTTTGTCTTTGCCCTGAATTTTGCTTTTCTGATTATTGATGAACCTTATAGTGCAAGTTTTTACAGATCAATGGCAGTGCTTGTGGCGGCAAGTCCTTGTGCATTGGCAATATCAACACCAAGTGCTGTATTAAGTGCTATTGCAAGGGCAGCCCGAGGAGGTGTACTTATCAAAGGAGGAAAACCATTAGAAGACCTTGGGGAAATTACTGCTATCGCATTCGATAAAACTGGAACATTAACAGAGGGCAAACCAAAACTTACAAATGTTGTTGCACTTGAAGGCTTTAATGAAGAAGATTTATTAAGTATTTTGATTGC
>JBKBOP010000085.1:0-9567 GCA_046293575.1 Flavobacterium sp.
AAGTTACCGCATGTTTTTGCCGTATGGCTATGGAAAACAGCGGAACAATGTGCTGGCTCCGGGCACCTTATCTCTGGAAAGGCATCGACTCCTTTGGGTATACCTACAGAGAGAAACAGACTTCTTTTCAGCCAAACGGCGGTTGTTGCACTTTGCACCGGAACAAGCCTTTTATCAACGATTTAAAAAAATGCCACAGCTGGATTATGTCACCACCGATTTACATTCTCCGCTTGCCGATGTTAAAGCCGATATTTGTCAGCTTCCTTTTGAAGACCACAGCTTTGATATGATTTTGTGTAATCATGTCTTAGAACACATCCCAGACGACCGTAAAGCCATGCAAGAACTCTATAGGGTTTTGAAACCCGGTGGCATTGGAATTTTTCAGATTCCACAAGATTTAAACCGTGAATACACTTTTCAGGATAACTCCATCACCGACCCTAAGGAACGAGCTGCGATTTTCGGGCAATATGACCATGTTCGGGTGTATGGTAGAGATTATTTTGATTTACTGAGAACAGTGGGCTTTCATGTTGAAGCTGTTGATTACACAGCTGCTTTAACAGATGATGAAATCAAAAGGTATGGGTTGGCCAAAGGGGAACTATTGCCGGTTTGCAGAAAGTAAGTTTGAATTTCAAATTGATTTTAGAAATTGTTCAGGATCCAAAACAGCTAATTTACTTTTCCGATAGTCTTTTGTATTTCTAGTCACAATAATATCAACTTCTTGATTTATTTGAGCAGCAAAATTTTGAAGAGCATCTTCAAAATCATTAAAATCTGAATGTAGGGCCATTAGAATTGATTCTTTCGTAATTACTATAGGCTCTAAAAAAGAAATTAATGCTTTTAATTTTTCTATAACATTAGAGTGGGTAGATTGTTGTCTTAACAAATAATAAATATTACTCATAATTACTGGTGTAATAAACCCTTTCACTTTTCCAGATTCACAAAGCGATAAAACTATAGAAGCATTTGTGGAAAAAGGTTCTCTGTCAAAGAAAAAATCCAAAATAACATCTGAATCAATTAAGATTTTTTTCATTTTTTACGATATTTTTCATCGAGAATCTTAGTCAATTCGTTTTTGTAATCCGTTGATTCTGGTGCTTTAAAAGTGGATTTCATCGATTGTAACAATGGCGAGAGTTCAGAGTCATATTCCTTATTCTGACTTGTTAATGCCTTTAAGTAATTTTCAATTAAATCAGAAAGACTTCTTCCTTTTAGACGAGCATATTTTTTGGCTTGTTCAATTACAGCAGTATCAATATTCAAAGTTAGCTTGGAATCCATAACAATACGCTTTTTAAATGTTTAATCAAAATTACAAAAATCTACGTATGTTTCAAAAAAATAATATACGTGATTTTAATTTAAAAAAGAAAACCCGCAGCTATCACCACGGGTTATAACTTAAAAATCTATTTATTTTACTTAGCTTCTTCAGGCATTAAAATAGCTACCGTTTTGTCTCTGGTAAGGTATTTTTTAGCCACATTTTGAATGTCTTTCAAGGTGATTTCTTCTAAGTTTTTAATCGTGTTAAGGATTTCTTCTGGGTCACGGTCCATAGAAAATGAACCTGTGAAGTTCCCCATCCAATATCTATTTTCTTTTAAATTTTCTTTAAATTTTACTTTTTCTGCCTCAAGAAATTTATCTAAGTCTTTTGCTTCAGGCCCGTTTTCTACAATTTTATTTACTTCTCTAATGCAAGAGTTGATTAGATTTTCAGCGTTGTCGGGGCTACATGGGAATCCAATATTAAAGGAATACGACCCGTATGGATATTTGCTGATGCTTCCTCTAGCACTGATACCATAGACACCACTCTCGTTTTCACGCACTTCTTCAATGAGTTTAATGGATAAAATTTCACCTAAGGCTCTCATAACACGTGCTTCTTTTGCATCATAATTGGTGTCTCCATAATACATGATACTCACAGTACTTTTTGGATCCTGACCTTTATGAATTACTTTTTTAATATCGCCTTGCTTCATTCGGTACCCTAAATCTACAGGTCGTTCTTTTTTGCCGTTGTCGGGCAATGAGGCAATGTATTGCGTCACATACTCTTCAAAAACGGTTTCGTCAATGTTACCCACAAAATAAAAATGAAAATCGGAGGCATTCGCAAAACGTTGGGTAAAGAGTTGGTGTGCCAAAGTGTAATCTGAAGCTTCCCATGCGGCTTCATCAGGCACTAACCCATTGAATCGTGGGTTTCCATCGTTTAAATAGGTATAGAGTTCATTTTGGAAATAAAACGAAGGCATCTGAGTAATATTCCCCATAAAACTCATTTGCTTGGCTACATACCCCTGGTAAGCCTCCGCATCGAGATTGATGTCTGTAAAATTAGCATAAATCAATTGCATCAAATACTCTAGGTCTTTTGGCGTGGTATTTCCGCGAAGACCTTCTGAAAAAGCACTCACGTAAGGAGAAACACTCGCGATTTTCCCTGTCATGAATTTACTCATTTCGTTTTTATTCATTCCTGAAATACCTGCTTCAGTTATACCTCCCATGGACCACTGAACTTTTTTATAAGTATCATTATCTAGTAGGTTTGTACCTCCAAAACTTAGAGCTTCAAAAAGTATTTCATCATTTTTAAAGTCGGTTTTCTTATAGGTTACTTTGGCACCATTTGATAAAGTTAAAGTAGTTGCATCAATCTTATCATTGGTTGATTTTGACACTATACTGCCTTTTTTTGGTTGATTTCTAATAAGACTTTCTGCTGTTTTTACTTCTTCGTAAGCCGTTAAATTGGAAGTGTCCATTTTTAGCAATGCGAGCACTTCTATTTCTGTTGGCAAAGTCAAACCTTCTTTTTGCGGGCCTTTCATAACAATAACCCTATTGTCTTCTTTGATATAATCGTTTATTAATGCCCCAACCTCTTCCAGTGTTATTGTTTGGATTAAAGCGACTCCATTTTTATATAACCATTCAATGCCTGGAGCCAGATTATCATTAAGAAAATGTTCTTGATAAGCACCAACATATGAGTCTGAATTGTTTTTATCGCGTTCGTTGTATTGCTTTTCCATTCGAGTGAGGTAGTTCTGCTTTGCTCGGTCTAATTCGCCTTGGGTAAAGCCAAATTTTTTAACTCGTTCGTTTTCTTCTAACAAGGTTTTTAAAGCTTCAAGCTGTTTGTCTGCCGCACACATGGCGAAAGATTGAAAGGCATCTTTGGTATCAGCATAAGTTCCCCCATGATAGGTATATCCATAATTGAAGGGAGGATTTGGACTATTTTGCTTCTCTTGAAGGCGGTTGTTTATCATGGAAGAAAACATCGATTTTACAAGATTTTCTCTAAAATCACCCACCGTTTTCACTTTTTTGGGAAGTCCATAATCTTTGTACATAATTTGAACATCTGAGAAAGCTTGTTCTTTATCAGAAACAATGGAGACAAAGGATTCTTTATGATTGGGTACTTCAAAAGACTTTCGTGGTTTTTCGTTTTTAGGGTTTTTGTATTTTGAAAAATGAGAAATAATCATTTTCTCCATTTCATTTACATCGATATCTCCCACGACAATGACACTCATTAAATTGGGGCGGTACCAGTCTTTATAAAACTTCTTAATCACTTCATGTGGAAAGTTTTGAATAACCTCCAAGGTTCCAATGGGGAGGCGGTTTGCATATTTGGATTGGTATAAAAGCTTGGGAAGGTATTCTGCTAGCATTCTTCGGTCTGCCCCAAGACCTGTGCGATATTCTTCAACAATAACGCCACGTTCTTTGTCAATTTCTTCATTATCCATTGTAAGATTGAAAGCCCAATCTTCTAAAATCTCAAAACCTGTTTTTAATTTTACAGGATCATCAGAAGGGATGGGTAAAAAATAAACCGTTTCATCAAAACTAGTGTAAGCATTCAAATCGGCACCGAATTTCACACCCATGGATTGTAGTTTATCCACCAATTCATTTTTAGGAAAACGTTTGGTCCCATTAAAACACATGTGTTCCACAAAATGAGCCAATCCTTGTTCGTGGTCTTCTTCTAAAATGGAACCTACTTTCACTGCCAATCGAAGCTCAACTTTATTTTCTGGTTTGGGATTATGGCGAATGTAATACGTTAAACCATTCTTCAAAGTACCTTTTTTTACCTGAGAATCAAAAGGTATTGGGTCTGATGGCTTTAAATTTTGGGCAGTGAATACAACGGGTGCTGCTAAAAATAGCCACAACAGGTAAAGATTTTTTTTCATTTTTATAGTTGTTTAGTTGGATTAAATATAGGGATAGAACTACAAATACTTGATTTTATTGTGGGGAATTTAACATTTAATGATCAACAAAGATCTTTAAGACCTTAAAAAGCAATTGCTTTATAGGTTCATTAAACGTATTGCAATAAAACTACAACCTCACCTTTTCAAATCCGATGGTTTCCCATTCAAGTAGAGTTTCATTTTCGGTATAGAGTACCAAAAGATCAACTTCTGGGAAACGGCTGGACCACTCTTGAATTTGTGAGATACTCATCAACATCAAAGCAGTAGCATAGCCATCAGCCTCTGCGGCTGTGGAAGCTAGAACAGTCACACTAAGAATATTATTCTTTTCAGATAGACCTGTGATAGGGTTCAAAATATGAACAAATTTGGCACCTGTTTCAGGGTCAGTTTTAATTTTTCGATAATTACCCGAAGTTGCCATTCCTCGGTTATTCAAGGTAATTCTTGCGATGAGTTTTCTCTCATCAGGAGACTGTGTCGGATCGTCAATTCCAATGACCCACGACTTATCATCAATTGTATTCTTTCCCAAAGATCTAATCTCCCCCCCCAATTCCACCAAAGCATTATCTATGCTTTTATCTTTTAAAAAACGAACCAACACATCCACAGAATAGCCTTGAGCAATGGCATTAAAATCAAGATACATCCCGGCACGATATCCTTTAATCTTATCGTCTTCTGACCAGCGAAGTTGTGCAAATGTCATCAACTGCTTTAAGCTATCGATTTGTTTTGAATTAGGTGGAGATGCTAAAGTCTTTACAGGTCCAAAACCATAGGCATTTACTAAAACTCCGATAGAAGGATCAAAAAGTCCGTCAGTCTCAAGGTGTATTTTTTGAGATAATTTAAAGGTTTCTTTAAAGAGAAGATCTAATGTTCTCATCGTATCACCATTATTCCAGCGAGAGACATCGGAATCTTTTAAATAGGTGGATAAGGATTGGTCAAATGCTTTTAGCAAGGAATCAATTTGCATTTTGGATACAACTTCTTTATTTGCAATGTATTTCAATGCATACGTACTCCCCTGAGCTTCCCCCGTTATGGTATAAAATGATGGTTTGGTTTCCGATTGGCATGACAAAAGAGTCATTAGAACCACAAAACTAAATAACTTCCACATAACCTTCATAGTGCAGTACATAATCTTCATTTTTATAAAGTGGTCTTTCAAAATCTATGGCATTGGCGATACCTACTCCTGCATAAAAAACCTTTGCATTCAATTTTTGAGCATGAGCTTTAAAAGTTTCCATCCAAACTGTGTCGTATTTTGTAGGGTGTTCTGGGTAGGGTTTGGCTACCACTAAAACAAAATGCAACGTATTCGTTGGCTTGTCTACACACACAAATTGAGGATGTTTTTTGAGTTCACTATTTACCGCCAAAAATTCAAAACCGTCTGCTTCTAAAGCCTTCCCAACATGATTCATTGCTAGTCGATGACGTTCTAATTCAGATAAGATTTCCATATCACAAAAGTAGTTGAAATGTGTAAAACAGAAATTAAGGAAATGGTAAAGTTTACTTCAAAAAAAACCGGCTAAAAGCCGGTTTAACTATTATCCTCCAAAATCATCGAAGCGAATATTTTCTGGTGGTATACCAAAGTCTTCACCCATTTTCTGTACCGCTTGGTTCATCAAAGGTGGTCCGCAGAAATACAATTCAATATCTTCTGGACTATCATGTTTAGACAAATAATTGTCAATAACTGTGTTGTGAATAAATCCAACAAAACCATCGCCATCACCGTCCAAACCGTCTTTCACTTTCCAATTATCTTCCGGTAGGGGTTCAGATAATGCCATATAAAATTTAAAGTTTGGAAAATCTTTTTCCAAGGCACGGAAGTGATCTACATAGAACAATTCACGTTTAGAACGACCTCCATACCAATACGTCACTTTTCTACCTGTTTTCACCGTACGGAAAAGGTGATATAAGTGAGAACGCATAGGAGCCATACCAGCACCACCACCCACATACAACATTTCGGCTTCACTCTCATTGATAAAGAACTCACCATAAGGTCCTGACACTACCACAGGGTCTCCTTGTTTCTGAGCAAATATATATGAAGAGGCAATTCCTGGATTTACGTCCATCCATCCGTTTTTAGCTCTATCCCATGGTGGAGTTGCGATACGAACATTCAACATTATTTTTCTACCTTCTGCAGGATAAGAAGCCATAGAATAAGCACGCTCAACAACCTCTGGGTTTTTCATCACCAACGGCCATAAATTAAACTTATCCCATTCTGCCTTGAATTTTTCTGGTTCTCCAGGATGTTCTTCAGGATGAGCAGTAATGTCAATGTCGGCATATTTTACTTCACATTTAGGAATTTCAATTTGTATGTATCCACCCGCTTCATAGTGCATATCATCGGGTAACTCTACAATAAACTCTTTGATAAATGAAGCAACATTATAATTAGAATACACCACAGCGTTAAACTTTTTGATACCAAATACCTCTTCAGGCACTTCAATAATCATGTTGTTTTTCACTTTCACTTGGCATCCTAGTCTCCATCCATCGGCTATTTCCTTACGAGTGAAATATGGCTCTTCGGTGGGAAGTATCGTTCCCCCACCTTCAACCACAATGCATTTACATTGAAGACAAGTTCCACCTCCACCACAAGCAGAAGGTAGAAAAATTTTATTATTTCCTAAAGTGGTTAACAAAGTACTACCAGAACCAACTTCAATATCATTTTCTCCGTTGATTTTAATATTTACTGGACCCGAGGGAAGTAGTTTAGCTTTTGCACTTAACAGAACTGTAACCAAGAGGAAAATAATCACAAGAAAAACAACAACACTGGTTATAATGACTGAATAATCCATTTTATACTTTTATATTAGTTATATTTTTATTCCCATAAAGCTCATGAAACCAAGAGCCATCAACCCCGTAATAATAAATGTAATTCCCAAGCCACGCAATGGAGCAGGAACATTAGAGTATGCAATTTTCTCTCGAATAGCTGCAATGGCTAAAATGGCTAAAAAGAACCCCACACCAGAACCAAAACCATAGGTTGTGGCTTCAGAAATCCCTCCAAAGTCTTTTTGTTGCATGAACAAAGACCCTCCAAGGATTGAACAGTTTACAGCAATAAGAGGCAAGAAAATACCTAAAGCACCATACAGAGCAGGTGCAAATTTTTCAACTACCATTTCAACCAATTGTACCATAGAGGCAATTACCGCAATAAACATTATAAAGCTCAAAAAGCTTAAATCAACGTCTGCATATTCAGCCCCTAACCATTGCAAAGCTCCAGGCTTTAAAAGATAATTATCTAAAAGAAAATTAATTGGAACCGTTATAGACAAAACGAATATTACTGCTGCCCCTAAACCAACAGCAGTTTTTACTGTTTTAGAAACGGCCAAGTAGGAACACATACCGAGAAAATAGGCAAAAACCATGTTTTCGATAAATACACTTCTTACGAATAAATTGACATAATCTTGCATAAAAAATCAAGTTGTATAGCGATAGCTATGATTAGTGTTTTTCAATTAATTTACGGTTTCTTGAACGCTGTACCCAGATGATAATACCCACAACAATTAAGGCCATGGGTGAAAGGAGCATCAAACCGTTGTTTTCATATCCCAAATCATATAAGGCTTGTGGTAATACTGAATAGCCAAATAAATTTCCAGAACCTAATAGCTCTCTAAAAAAAGCTACTGCGATAAGAATCCAAGCATAACCAAATGCGTTTCCAATTCCGTCTAGGAAAGACCTCCATACTCCATTACCCAGTGCAAATGCTTCCAAACGTCCCATCACGATACAGTTGGTGATAATAAGACCTACGAATACCGATAATTCTTTACTAACATCATAGGCATACGCTTTTAAAACCTGGTCTACAATAATTACCAGTGAGGCTACAATTACCAATTGCACAATAATTCTAATTCGATTGGGAATTGAATTACGTAAGATGGAAATTATCATATTACTGAATGCCATTACGAACATTACAGCAATGGACATAACGATGGCAGGTTTTAGCTGAACTGTAATTGCTAGTGCTGAACAAATTCCCAATACTTGAACCGTAATGGGATTGTTATCATTTAACGGGTCGGTTAAAAGAGCTCTGTTTTTCTTTGAAAATAATGCTTCTTTTTCTGCCATGATATTAATTATTTGAAGCCAGTTTGGCTCTTTGGTTTTCAATAAAAACTTTGTAGTGTTGCAAACGCTCAGAAATCATATCGGTAACTCCATCACCTGTGATAGTGGCACCAGAAATGGCATCTACTTTATTGTCGTCTTTGTTGGTTTTATTGTTGTTGCCTTTGGCTACAGTAATACCCACTAGATTTCCATCCTTATCAAAGATTTTTTCATCTCTAAAATAGTCCAAGAACCAATCTTTAGTGATTTCTGCACCTAAACCAGGCGTTTCACCTTTGTGATCAAAAGAAACACCGGCTACAGTGTTAAAATCATCTTTAATGGCAATGTACCCCCAGATTGCATCCCAAAGTCCTGCTCCTCTTAGCGGAATAATGTAGAATTGATCACCATCTTTCTCTGCAATAAACAAAGGAAAAATTTGTTCTGCTGGGTTCTTCTTTTTCATTTCATTTTTCAACTCTATTTCAAAAGCTTTTTCAGACTCATCAACTGTGCCATCGGAACGAAGTGCCAACTGTTGGGTAATGTATTTATCAAACTCAGCTTGAGCTTGTTCTCTAGTTACATCCGTCACACCAATGGTGGAAAGGATGTTTTGCATTTTTTCATTCCGCATGTTTTCAGATTGCATTGGCTTTAAAAATGTTGCCAAAAATGCAAGAACTGATGCGACTACAACCACCAAAATGGCTGCAAACATAAAAGTATATCCGTTACTATCTCTATTCATGATTATGCGGTTTTAAGAGCTAAACGTTTTTTTCTTCTTTTCACATTTCCTTCCACCACATAATGGTCGATGGTCGGTGCAAAGACATTCATCAAAAGAATGGCAAGCATAACCCCTTCTGGGTAAGCTGGATTAAATACTCTAATGAGAATACTTAAGAAACCAATCAAGAAACCATATACCCACTTACCTCGGTTGGTTTGAGCACCGGTTACTGGGTCTGTTGCCATAAAGACAATACCAAAAGCTAAACCGCCTACTAATAAGTGATTCAGACCAAATTCCATCAACGAGTTGGCTCCCCAAACATCAAACAATAATGCCATGACGGCGGCACCAATAAAACCACTTACAATGATTCTCCAG
>JBKBOP010000086.1:0-9555 GCA_046293575.1 Flavobacterium sp.
CCGCGACCATCAGCCCAAGAAAATCCATTCTGAACAGGGGTATATCCCTGTGGGTCAACTGCTAAAAATCCGTTAGTGTTTGATACGCTATTTAATTCGGTAAAAGGTTGTGCGTTCTGCATAGTTCCCCCGCCACCGTGAAGCATTATAACAACTGGTGTTGGAGTTGTATTAGTATAACCTAGAGGTTGATGAATGGTGTATTTTCTCTGAAAGCCTTGGTGTTCAAGACTGTCAATTACGATAGTTTGTCCGTGTGTTGTCCCGACTATTAAAATCAAAATTATTGATATGTAAAAAAATATTTTCATCACTTCTGTTCTTCTTATTGATGTCTGTTAATTACGCTTGCCCATAACGGACTTGGGCTAGAAGCTGGTGGGCATTAGGAAGCACATACCTGTCCGCCACCACAAAAGTAGATAAAAAGTACTAAAGTTTAATAACCTACAAACGCCCACTTGATTTTAGCCCATGTTACCGCCTGTGGTTCTGTCTTTCGTATCAGTGTCAACCATGCTTCACAAGTTTTTTAAGTCCGTTTCCCTGTCTCTAAAAAACGATTTTTTTCTGTCGGATATGAGCGGTCGGGAAAGATTTAATTTTTGCAAAGGGAGGGAATTTTGTTTCTAATGTGTGATGGTTTTTGGCATAGCTTTTTGTTTGTGAGTTTGCTTTAGCTCTTTGCCGCCCACAGGAATGAGGACGGTAATGTGCTAAAGTGTGTTGGCACAAAAAGTATGGCAAAAGGAAGCGGGGATAATCATTCAACTATTGTTTTACCCCAGTGCCTTTATTCAAATATACATCTCCAGAAGTTTGATACGTAATAATATTACTATTGAAGTTTCCGTTACCTGAAGCGTAATAAGGGCCACTAACTTGTTGTGATGGGATAGAGAAATTACTACCTGCCATTATTGCAATGTAACCTGCTCCATCATTCCAAAGATTGTTTAAGTAAATGGTGTCGCTAATCGTTCCACCAGTTGTAACTTGAAGCGTATAGGTTTCTACTTGGTAAAAACTACCACTCAGCCACATACTATCCGTAACAAGATAATTGCCTAAATACGGTTCTCTCGGGTCGGGGTCTGGCTCAGGATATACACAAGAACCATCATTCTTTTTGGCTTCTGAATTGTAATTTGTTGCAGCAGGGTCAGTACAGCCTTCTTTTTTGCACCCTGCAATTACAAGCATTGTTATAAATGCTATTGAAATTAAAATTTGTGTTTTCATATCTACTATATTTTACTCGTCTAACTTTTTAATTTTCTTGTCCTAGTCTCTCTTTTGTTCGTTTGTTTGCCTGTGTTACTACAAATTTAAGTAATTCAGAATCAGGTGTAAAATCTAATGTTCCAATGTGAAAAGAATATACGTCAATTATTCTCTCTCTTGATCTTGAAATTTGACTGAATGTAGCATCTTCTAACCATGTTCCAAGTAAATATCCTAATACCGAAAAAAGTGAGTTTCCTAATAATTTACTTGGTTTGACAGGTCTTATTGTACCATCTTCTAACGGATCTTTTCTATCTGGAAAATCTTTATTTTTTTTGATGTAATTTTGTATAAATTTTAAATAATCATTATTTTTTAGCAGCCAAGGATCCTTCCCATATTTTTCAAATATGATAGGATCTAACCCTTCAATAATATTGAAACCAAGAATTTTAGATTCATCAATCTGACTAACAACTTTTCCGTTTTCAATTTTGTCAAAAGCCCCAAAAGGAAGATTATTCAAAAGCCCGCCATCTACCCAAAGACCAGAAAGTGGCACATTTGAAACTTGATTATCAATAAATATTGGTTTGAATACTCCAGGTATATTCATAGATATTCCTACTGCCTCACTGACTGGAAATTGTGGTGTTTCATCTATAGAAAAAATCAAGTTTTTTCCAGCAGTCATATTTGTACCAGAAATCCTTAAATCCACATCAGTAATTAAATGAAATAGTTGAAAAGTAATATGTTCTCCCTTAGGTTCACCATGAAATTTATAATTTTCAGGATGATAGTGTTTGAGATAGCGTTCTATTAAGGAATTGAAGTAAGTTCTAATCATTGTACCTGTGAACAAACCTCTATCATATAGGATATTGTACATATACTCATTAAAAGACTCGTACACTTTACGTACAAGGGTATCATTGGGATTTTCTTTTAATATATTTTTTAGTTTGTTCTCTATGAAAATTGTGCCAACAGTTTTCATAAATAAGTTGTATTCAAACTTGTATAATCCTCTCACAAATTTATCTGGCTTTGGTACTGGGTTCTCATTAAAGCCTTTTCCTACATCAATCATTTTTGCTTTGAGCTCTCTTATACTTTTTCTTGAGGCACTATCAATATCCTGTTCTGTTAGATTAGTCTCATTAATAAGATAATTTTTAATCTGTCGAACACTTTTATCAAATCTGTCATCAACATGAACACAATCATTAGAGTAACCAGTTTGAATACCTTTTTCTTTTGATATTTTAATTCCTCTATATAAACCTGGGTAAGGATTATCTTCAGCAAAAAAATCAAAAAATTCAAACCCTTTACCATTAAATAAATCACTCCTATTTAGTTTTTTAGTTGATTCAAATTCAATATCATCAGAAGTTAAACCTAAAGCCACCATTAATGCTGTTATTGCCCCCGCAGATGCTCCAGCAACACCTTTAACCTGCAGTTTTTCGTTAGGTTCATGCTTGTGTAGGGGCAAAACATTAACTTCTTCCAAAGCCTGAATAGCTCCCAAATAGGCATTTCCCTTGCCACCACCACCTTCAAATACCAAATATTCTATAGATTTAGGATTAATTTTCTCACCATTATTTTTTTGTTCGCCATTCATTTAATTAAAGTTTTGACACTTTCCAATTTATTCTTGTTTTTTATATTTACGCTAATAATCTTCCGTTCTTTGAATCGTCCCGTCAGGATTATAATAAATCTTTTTTAGAATTTTATCGTTTTTATACTCATAGCCAACTTCAAGATTACCATCTTTAAGGTCGTAATACTTCCAAATTCCATCTCGTTTATCATATTGATACATTCCCTCTTCCTTTAAAGTACCATCTTCGTTGTAATTCTTATATAGACCATGTTTCATGTCTTTGAAGTATTCTGTACTTTCATAAATCAAGTCTTCATCCATATAGTCATGATTTCCAATAGGTTTATGGTCGTAATATTCAATACACACATCATGCTTTAATCCTTCTTTCATAGAAAACTCATATTTTACGTATTTTTTTTCTGTGGGGGTCAATGATAGGTCTATCTCATATTTGTAAATTAAAACTTTTCCATCTAAAAGACCATTTACAAAATTTTCTATCACGTAAGTACCATTCATTCGATTTCTTCCAGCAGACTTTCCATGTTCTTTTCCATTCAAAAAGTTTCTATAAAAAAGAGTGTCTCCATTAGTATCAAATTTCACCCATGTACCATTTAGTTTCCCATTGATAAAAGGTATTTTTTCAATGGTATCACCACTTGAAGAAAACCGAAGAAGTAAGCCGTGATATATATCGTTTACTTTTCTTACCAATTCTATGGTGTCTCTTTGAAATGTCATTTTTAATTCTATGTCTTTGGTTTGTATAGAAATGACTTTGTTTATTGTATCCCATGAAGGGATATTCCTATCTAATTTGTAAAAAGATTTTGCAGGGTAACTGTAAAAATCATTTGAAACATGCACGTTACCATAGTATGGGTGAAAATTATAATCACTGTCGATTAGAATTTTCAAAGAATCTGATTCGTATAAATAATACAGAGTATCGCCATTCTGAGCAGTACGCAAGTTATATCGAAACTTACCATATTCTTTATACTCTATTTCTTCCCATTCTTTAATTGTGGCATCATGAATTTCTGAAATATTCAGATAAATAGAATCTCTCACATAAAACGAAATAAGACGACCTGAAGAATTAAAAATCTGTTCGCGAATCACAAATTCTTTTCTGTGACGATCTAATTCTCGCATGTCTAACCCTCCATTTAGTAAAGGACTACTTGGTTTATGCAATCCGTCTCCCCAAGAGACAGTCTTATCAACTGTACATAAACCATTAATGAGTGTGTCGCCATTTATTAAATGGAAGGAATATATACCGTCAATAAAACCATTTCTGTAAGTGAAAATGGCATAAGCATAGGGTTTAGAAAGCTTTCTTTTTTTATAAACTCGTAGAGATGTGCCTGTAAATAGTTCTGTACTCTGTTTTAAAACCGAGTACCCCCAAGGATTTTGGGAATCACAATAATCTAACCAAGCTTGTTCATTTTCGAATTCTAATCGTTCATCTCCATTTTCAACAACGTAAGCACGAGTTAGTTTTTTTTCATTTACTGCATCATATTTTTTACATAACCTACTTGTCGCACAGGAAGATAATCCAATACATAATAATACAACATAAGTGATATGTTTAAAATAAAACATTCTGACAGCATTTAGATTATTATATGTTAACTCCCACTACCCGGCAAATCTCCTGGAATTTCGCCTGTTAGCATCACCATATTGGTTGGAAGACGAGTTTCCCAAGGGTCGCCCACAGCTTCTCCATCCGTATTATCTTCGGCTTCTTGTATCTCCTCAATGATAGACAAATACAATTCATCATCAATAGCAGGAAGTTCTTCGCCCATCCAAATTTCACCAGTGTTGAGATAATGAAGCATAGCTTCTGTAAACTTGGGGTGAACAGGTACAACTACACGAGCATATCCTGCTTTTAAAAATTCTGAAAATACAGAATCTATATCACCAAGTTGTTTGATGGTTGTCCAACGCTCTTTTCTTCCCCAAAAATATGGGTAAAAGAGATAAGTCATATTATGCCATTCAATCGATTGTTCAAAGAATTTCACAAATGTACCTTCATTAAAGGCTTCTTCGAAATCAATTTCAGGTGCACCTGAATTAGAACGCAACATGGCGTTAAACCCATCAAACCGTTGTAAAGTCAGTAATTCCAAAGCCCACTTTTTCAATTCAGCCTGCTCTGTTTTTCTGTTTTCAATAGGGTTTTGTCCTGATATAGAAATCCCAGCAGATAAACCCGCTACTTGATTATCATATTCTGCTTTTTGTTGGTTGTAAGCATTGATAATAGAATTATAAGCCGCTAATTGCCAACGTTCGTAACCCGTTTCTGAAAGTTTACAGAGAATCTCAACGTTAATGGCATATTCATCAAAATGCCCTCTAATGGAGAAAGGTACTAATTTCGTTTCACCATCAAGTGTAATGTCAATTGAAGTAGTATAGGAAGTAGTGAAATATTTTCTACCTATGTGTCCATGGATGTAACGACCATTCCCACTTGAAAAAGCTAAACGTAAAAATGCCGTTTCTGCTTGATAACCTTCAGCTACTTCAAGATCATTAAAATCTTTGTCATACCATTGTTTTGCATTTTCAATGGGGTCTAACGAATATGCTTTTGAAACAACTTGATATTCTTGTGGTGGTACGGGAATGTCCTGTGATTTATACAACGCTGCCCAAAAATGATAATTGGTTCGATTAATATCTTTATGTGATTTTAACGGTGCAGTTATCGGACCTCCAGTATATTCTTTTGGGTCAATAGGTTTTTCAACTGTAACGCCTTCTTTTTTTGAGAAAGCATTGCTATAAATATGATATGCGGCAGGTTCGGGAATTAAAAATTCCAACATCAACCTTTTACCAAGGTTGTAAACCTGATTGCTATACACTTTGTCCACCCAAAAATAAAAACCATTAATATGGTCTGCACTTTCGGTATTATCTACTTTATGCAAATTGGTTACCTCAACTTCATTTATGGTAAGAATAGAACGCCTTTCCAAATATCTCTCCTGAATACGTTGAGTTGCCTGTTGAGTAATTTCTTTAGAGTTGTTCACCGCTGTAGATGTCGCCTCAGAGGAAGATGAAGCTGTGGCATAACCTACATTAGCAGTTAAGCTAACGGGGCCATATCCTGCCGATAGCGAAACTCCTGCTTCAAATTGAGTAGCTTGAGAAACAAGTGTGTTCACTTCCTTTGATAACTCAAACCGATCTGAAGTTTTAGTATTAGTTTCCGTTTCTTCATTACGCTCATTCTCAGAAAAAAACGACTCTTCTTTGATTTTTAGATTACGGTGTGTCTTTTCCTTAGATTCTCTTGCTAAAATATTTTCAATATGCGCAATTTCATCAGCTTCATATTTTACCAAATCCTGACGTATAATATTAGCATATCCCATTCCTAAAACCTGCACGTATGTTTTTTCAGGATTCTTTGCAATAAGTTGATGCAAAAGTTCACAATGACTAACCGTTGCATTTGGAGTACAAATAATATCTTGATAAACTGCATTATTTATAGCAATCAAGGTATTACCAATTAAAACAATTTGCTCAGGTTGAGCAAACTGAGCAAGAAGAACACTTACTCTGCCAATTTTCCCGTCAATTTTCTTAATGGAAAAAGGAACATTAATTTCTTCGCCAACTATTCCTATTTTTTTAATGACATCTTTTGTTTCTGTTTTAAGTTGATTAAAAAAGTCTATTGTCAACTCATCAGAAAATGGCTGATTGGTATATTCTTCAAAAGCCTCATCTAAATTTATTTCAACATTATTTTTAAGGTTGTTGTTTCGTAGTTGGTCTTCGTCAATAGAAAGTTTAAGCCCTGTTTTAAATTTATCTCCGCCAAGCTTAACTTTCTTTAGTTTTTGAATCTGAAATTCGTAGGTAGCAGTTAAATCTTCTCTTGCTGCTTGTAGCTCCTGTAATTCTACTAACAGCTCCTCATACTTATTATCAGGTACTGGAATTGGTGGAGTGGGTTCTTCAACGGCTTTTTTAGGAAGAGGAAATGGTGGTTTTGGAAATACAACATGGGATTTTTTCCAAAAGTTGAGAATTTTTGGTTTAGTATTTAATGTTCCATCATCAATTTTTTTCAGTAATCCAACCAGTTTTACAGCTAAAACAAGGTCGTTGGTTAAGGCAGAAGTTTTATTTGCGATAAAATGAGCTATGGCATTATCCCATAAAATTGATTCTTGTGTAATAATGTCGAAAACTTCACTTCCAGGGTTTTGAATAGTAGTTGGGTCGTCAGTTGTAAGCATTTCAATTAATGCGTCAAATTGAGGAAAAAGAGTTATTAAATCTGGTTTGTCAGATATGGCATCACCATTATTTTCTATATAATCAGCAGCAATTGTTTCAAAAGTCGTTAATGGTTCTTCGTTTTCGTGAGCAGTTACTAAATCAGAAACAAAATCACTTGATTCAACTTCATAATTAATAAGAAAATTGTTCACAGTATCAGTAGGAATTTTTACTGATATTACCCACTACCATGTGTGGAAATAATGGTTTTTGTGCCATAGCAAGAAAGTTTTGAAATTAGATTTGTTAAGATACACATTTTTCTATTATAAAGCGTTTTTCGGGGTAAATTTTTTGGCACGTGTTTTTGATGTGGGAGGGGTTTAGCTCTTTTGCAAGTTTCCCGAAGGGCGTGCAGTTTTGTTTGTATATTTTCCTACAAACAAAAATGCACGACTTGCAAATGTGCTAAACGAAGCGGTGGTAAAAACCGTGACAAAAATTGTGGGTCGGATTTTCTTTTTTAAGTGCGGTGGGGCAAAAATTAAATCTTTCTTGGGTCGTTCTGTGTGTTGCCCGTTTTTCTGTCAGTCCGAAATGCTTTTACTGGTCTGTCCGTTGAAAATTTCTCCGTCATTGTCAAGGTAGCACGGTCGTTTTTTACCATTGGCGGTAACGGTTTGCGGCTTGCCGCAGTGGGGGATTTAGAAGCACTAAACTGTCAACCAAACACAAACTTTGATAGAAGCACTGCACTTGAATTAACCACGTCAACCCCCATTGCGGCAAACCGATGTTGGCGGTAGTTTTTCTTTTTCTTGTCATTGAACTATAATGGTTTTGGTGTCTAATACTTTCCCTTCTCTAAATGCAACTCCGTCTTTTCGTTCTGCCCAAAGTCGCACGGTATATGTGCCTTCTGATTGATACTTATGTATTACGATTGGATTGCCTAAAATTGTCGTGTCTGGTGAACCATCTCCAAAGTCCCACCTATATGAGTAACCACCATTCTTTGTGCAAGATGCGTTAAAAGTTACTTCTGTATCAGCAGAAACTGTGTCCGGGGAAAAAGTGAAACAAGAGTCTGTCGGCTTTGCACAGGAAAAAAATAAACTAACAAGTCCAAGTGTAACTTTTGATATTTGTAATGCTGTTTTCATAGTCTGATTAAACTTTTATATGTCCCCAATTTTCTCCTGTCTTGATGCGGTGTAGTGTCATTTCGCTTACACCAAATTGTTTGGCAAGAATTTTCATTCGTGTCTTTCTGTTTGGGTCAAGTAGTTTCTTTTTTAGAAAAATAACTTGCGTTTCTGTCAGTTTGTTGCCGTCCGATTTAATGCGATGCTCAACAAGCTTTCTCTTGGCTTCAATTACATACGGACTTTTCTTGCTATGCTCTAACATCTCCGTTTTTGTCGCCCATTTTAAATTACCTACATAGTCGTTTGCTCGGTTGCGGTCTAAATGCAAAACGAAAACTTGGTCGTCAGAAGTCTTTGGAAGAAACTGCTCTGCAACAAGTTTGTAGAAAAAACTGTGTTTGTGTTTTATGTTGTTGTCGGCATCACGAGTTTTGTAACGGAATATTTTGTAGCCGTCCTGTAATGAACCTTTAACAAATCGTCCATCTTCAATCTTGTCCGTAAAACTTACAAGTCTGCCGTAATTTGAAATGGCGTAACGAAGTAAAAGTTTGCCTTCAAATGAAATTTCTTTAAAAGTCTCTAAAGGAAAAAATCGCAGCATAAAAAGTCAGTTGTTTGTTGTCAAATTTAATATCAAAAAAATAATTTTCGGTTTGTCAAGTCGTCAAAATATAGTTTGTAGCACGTCTCATAAAATTACCGCCAACGTTCCCTGGCTATATGTAGTTGGGCATTAAAAACCACGTCACTGTCAGCCGAGAACAAAGATAGCAAAAAACCACTATACTAACCTAACCACCTCACGCCCAATTACATATAGCCAGTGTTGGGTGCTGTGGTTATTTTTTTCTCGTACTCTGCCCTTAGTCCTCCGTTTCCGTTAAACCACTCTGTTAGCCCGTAGTATCCCGGATTTTTGCCATTCACCAAGTGTCGATTTACTTTATTGTATTTCTTGTCCAGGTGAGTCATGCTACGAGCTACTGCCAATCTTGTCTTTTCATATAATTTTCGGTCTATGTTAAACCTTTTCATAGCTCGCTCTGTCATGGTTTTTACCAGCATTGGCCTGTCCTCCATTTTTAACATGTCCAAAACGTATTCAAGCCACACTGGTTGGTCTGTTTTTTCTGGCTCGGTTCTTTTTTTGGTTTTTGTCTTTCGAGCTATTTTTGGGGACTTAGAATTTGTTGGTAATAATTCCCGGTATTGGTCTTTAATATCACCATTAGAATCAAACCATCGCTTTAATCCGATGTATTTTTCTCTTGTCCCGTT
>JBKBOP010000087.1:0-9528 GCA_046293575.1 Flavobacterium sp.
CTAAACCATAGTTGTCGTTTTAGAAATGCTCTTTCAGGGCATTGTCGGCTTTAACGATAAAATCCACTTGCATTTTGTTTTGCAGGGCTTCACGTTTTTTCTTGTCAAATGCCTTCTTCGCTTTTGCGTAGGTTTCAGAGCCATCGTCTTCCTTTTTTAGGATACGAGTCATTTCCAAATTTTCATGAGTGGCCTCCCCAAGAAAATTCCACCCGTGAATGTCATCCACATAGCCATTGCCATCATCATCAATCCCATTATCAGGAATTTCTTTTGTGTTGGTCCAGATTTGACCCTTCAAATCTTCATGCTGAATATCGGTACCACTGTCAATCACGGCAACAATGACTTTTTGAGCTTTTTTATTTTTGAGTAAGGTCTCATAGGCCCGGTCAACGCTCATGCCCGGAATAGTATCTTTGATTAAATCCAAATGTGACCATCTGAGGAGCTCCTCATCGGTATGTTTTCCGTTTTTCAGCGGTACGTTTTCAGCGGTTAGTGGACTTAAATTTTGTTTAAATGTGGTGTTTTTGGTAGTCGAACAAGAAGTCAAAACAGCAATCATAGCCGTTGTAAATAATATTTTAGAATAATTCATTATAAAAGTATTTTTTGCGAATTTATAATTTAGTGCACAATTGATTCAATAGCTTAACATTAGCTTAGGATTTCAGCAGCGGTGTATACTTCTTTTAATCTTACGCCTCTTTCGGTATGTTCCACTGTGATAATTTCATTATTAGCATCATGTTCAAGAAATAAATAGTACCCCTCATTGGCAGCTTTGTTCATGAATTTAGCTTTTTCATCTAAAGTCAATAAAGGCCTTGTATCATACCCCATAACATATGGCACGGGTACATGTCCTGCGGTGGCCAACAAATCTCCACAAAAGACAATAGTTTTACCTTTATAATGAATATGCGGAATCATCTGTTTTTCTGTGTGACCATCTACAAACAAGATGTCAAAACCAAGTTCAGAATTTTGTTTAAAATCTCCTTCAGGCCGTTCAATAAAATGAAGTTGCCCTGATTCTTGCATGGGTAAAAGATTTTCTTTCAAAAAAGAGGCTTTTTCTCTAGCATTTGGTTCGGTGGCCCATTTCCAGTGATTTTCATTGGTCCAAAATTTTGCGTTTTTGAAGGCAGGCTCGTAACCTGTTCGGTTATTATTCCAATTGATGCTTCCTCCACAGTGGTCAAAATGAAGATGTGTCATAAAAACATCGGTCACATCATCTCTTTGAAATCCTTTTTGAGCAAGAGAATTATCTAAAGAATGCTCACCCCAAGGATAGTAATATCCAAAAAACTTTTCAGATTGCTTATTTCCCATGCCCGTATCAATCAAAGTGAGTCGATTACCATCTTCAATCAACAAACACCTGGCGGCAATATCTATGAGGTTATTGTTATCAGCGGGGTTGGTTTTATTCCAAATAGTTTTAGGCACAACACCAAACATAGCTCCTCCGTCAAGTTTAAAATTTCCAGCTTCAATAGGGTACAAATTCATGTTTTTTTGATTTAATGATTGCAAATTAGTAAAACTAGACAGTATATGCCCAAACACATTGATTTTTTCAATGAAAACATATGTTATAAATATGTTAGGTTGAGAAAAAAAAATCAAAATAATGTATATTTGCAGTTAATTTAGACAAAATCAAAATAGCAAATGATTAAAGTTTCAGATACTGCCAAAAAGAAAATCATCGATTTGATGCAAGATGATGGTTTTGATGCTGCTAGTGACTATGTTCGCGTTGGTGTAAAAAGCGGTGGTTGCTCGGGTTTGTCTTATGATTTAAAATTTGACAAAGAAATCGGAGAAAATGATAAAGTTTTCGAAGACAATAACATACGAGTTGCCGTTGAAAAGAAAAGTTTCCTTTATTTAGCCGGAACTATTTTAGAATTTTCCGGAGGTTTAAACGGAAAGGGATTTGTATTTAACAACCCAAATGCGAATAGAACGTGTGGTTGCGGGGAAAGTTTTTCGCTTTAAAAACTAAACTATTAAGATAGAAAACTTAATTTCTTAAAGGTTTAAAAAAAAATAAAAAAAATGGCAAAATATACAGAGGACGATTTAAAAGTTGAACTCGAAAACAAAGAATACGAATACGGATTTTACACCGAATTAGACTCAGAAACATTTCCTATTGGGTTAAATGAAGACATTGTCCGTTCTATTTCTATGAAAAAGGAAGAGCCGCAATGGATGACGGATTGGCGTTTGGAAGCGTTTCGTGCTTGGCAGGAAATGATTGAACCGGACTGGGCAAATGTGCACTATGAAAAACCCGATTTTCAAGCGATTTCTTATTATTCTGCACCCAAAAAAGCTGATCCGAATAAAACTTTGGATGATGTAGATCCAGAATTGTTAGCGATGTATAAAAAGCTTGGAATTTCGATCGACGAACAGAAAAGAATGAACAATGTGGCGATGGATATTGTGGTTGATTCGGTTTCGGTGGCCACGACTTTCAAAAAAACGTTGGCTGAAAAAGGAATTATTTTCATGAGTATTTCAGAAGCCATTAAAGAACATCCAGAATTAGTTCAAAAATATTTAGGAACAGTTGTTCCGCAACGAGATAATTTTTATGCGGCTTTAAATTCCGCTGTTTTTTCGGATGGAAGTTTCTGTTACATTCCAAAAGGTGTTCGTTGCCCGATGGAGTTATCTACTTATTTCCGAATAAATCAAGCAGGAACTGGTCAGTTTGAACGAACGTTATTAATTGCTGATGAAGGTAGTTATGTTTCCTATCTAGAAGGTTGTACAGCACCAAGTCGTGATGAAAATCAATTGCACGCTGCTGTGGTTGAATTGATTGCGATGGATGATGCTGAAATAAAATATTCAACCGTTCAAAACTGGTATCCCGGAAACAAAGAAGGAAAAGGTGGCGTTTTTAATTTTGTAACCAAAAGAGGTATATGTGAGAAAAACGCAAAAATTTCGTGGACACAAGTAGAAACCGGTTCAGCCATCACTTGGAAATATCCGTCCGTTATTTTGAAAGGAAACAACTCGATTGGCGAATTTTATTCGATTGCCGTAACCAATAATCATCAGCAAGCTGACACTGGAACAAAGATGATTCATTTAGGAAAAAACACCAAGTCAACCATTATTTCCAAAGGAATTTCTGCCGGAAAATCACAAAATAGTTACCGCGGTTTGGTTCGAATTAGTGCCAATGCCGATAATGCCCGAAACTTTTCGCAATGTGATTCGCTTTTGATGGGAAATAATTGTGGAGCACACACGTTTCCGTATATTGAAAGTAAAAATACATCTGCTAAAATCGAACACGAAGCAACAACTTCCAAAATTGGAGAAGATCAGGTTTTTTATTGCAACCAACGTGGCATTCCAACCGAAAAAGCGATTGCCTTAATAGTAAATGGTTTCAGCAAAGAAGTATTGAATAAATTACCAATGGAATTCGCAGTAGAAGCTCAGAAGTTGTTGGAGATTTCACTTGAAGGCTCTGTTGGATAAAAAACTTAATGAATCTTAATACCTTAATGGTTTAAAAAAATAAAAATGTTAAGCATAAAAAATTTACACGCTTCCATTGAAGATAAAGAAATATTAAAAGGTATCAACCTTGAAATTAATGCCGGAGAAGTACACGCTATCATGGGTCCAAACGGATCAGGGAAAAGCACACTTTCTGCTGTTATTGCAGGCAATGAAACGTTTGATGTAACCGAAGGTAATGTGCAGTTATTAGGCGAAGATTTAGCCGATTTAGCCCCAGAAGAACGAGCTCACAAAGGCATTTTCTTATCGTTTCAATATCCGGTAGAAATTCCCGGAGTTTCGGTAACCAACTTCATGAAAACGGCAATTAACGAACACCGAAAAGCCAACGGAAAAGAAGATATGCCGGCCAATGAAATGCTGAAATTGATTCGTGAAAAATCAGAATTATTAGAAATTGACCGTAAGTTTTTATCTCGTTCGTTAAACGAAGGTTTTTCGGGAGGCGAAAAAAAGCGTAACGAAATTTTTCAAATGGCGATGTTGGAACCCAAATTAGCCATTTTAGATGAAACTGATTCCGGTTTGGATATTGATGCCTTGCGAATTGTAGCCAATGGTGTGAATAAATTGAAAAGCCAAGATAATGCCGTTTTAGTAATTACGCATTATCAAAGATTATTAGAATATATCGTTCCCGATTTTGTACACGTTTTAATGGATGGAAAAATCGTAAAATCGGGCGGAAAAGAACTAGCTCTAGAGTTAGAAGAAAGAGGGTACGATTGGATAAAAAGTGAATTAAATTAGTTTACAGTCTCAGTCTCAGTTATCAGAAACTGCGACTGCGACTGATCCCGATAGCTATCGGGAGCGACTGAAAACTGAACAAATGGAATTAAAAGAAAAACTCATATCATCCTTTATGGCTTTTGAAGAAAAAGTGGATGTAACAGCACAGTTGCACGACATCCGAACATCTGCCATAAAAAACTTTGAAAACAAAGGTTTCCCAACCAAAAAAGAGGAAGCTTGGAAATACACATCACTGAATTCAGTACTAAAAAACGATTTTTCTGTTTTTCCAAAACGAGAAAATTCAATTGAATTCAAAGATGTCAAGAAATATTTTCTACACGAAATTGATACCTATAAATTGGTGTTTATCGATGGAAAATTTAGTTCGTTTATGTCGTCCACAACACACGAAGGAATTGATGTTTGCTTGCTTTCTTCGGTGTTGACAAAGCCAAAATACAAAATGGTTTTGGACACTTATTTCAACCAAATTGCAAGTAAAGACGAGAGTTTAACTACATTAAATACAGCTTTTGCTCAAGAAGGTGCTTTTATCAACATCCCAAAAAGCAAAGTGGCCGATCGACCAATTGAAATTATTCATTTTTCAACTGGAGAGGAATCTGCACTAATGGTTCAACCCCGAAATTTGATTGTTGTTGGGGAAAATGCTCACGTACAAATCATCGAACGTCACCAAAGTTTGAATAGTAATCCGGTCTTGACCAATTCAGTCACCGAAATTTTTGCTCAAAAAAGAGCGATTGTCGATTATTATAAAATTCAAAACGACGAACAAACGGCCAACTTGATTGACAACACTTATATTTCTCAAAAACAAGAGAGTAGAGTAGCCGTGCATACGTTTTCGTTTGGTGGAAATATTACCAGAAACAACTTGAATTTTTATCATTTTGGTGAACGGATTGATTCCACTTTAAAAGGAATCACAATTATTGGCGATAAGCAACATGTGGATCATTTTACCCTTGTGAATCACGCAACACCAAACTGCGAAAGCCATCAAAACTATAAAACTATTTTAGGCGGAAGTTCAACCGGCGTTTTCAACGGCAAGATTTTCGTGGAAAAAGAAGCCAAAAAAACCGATGCTTTTCAGCAAAACAACAACATTTTGTTAAGCGAAAAGGCCACCATCAACGCCAAACCACAATTGGAAATTTTTGCTGATGATGTCAAATGTTCACACGGCTGCACCATTGGTCAATTAGACGAAAGTGCGATGTTCTACATGCAACAACGCGGAATCCCGAAAAAAGAAGCTAAAGCTTTACTGATGTATGCATTTTCCAACGAAGTTATTGAAAGCATCAAAATACCCGAACTCAAACAACGCATCACGAAGATTATTGCAATGAAATTGGGAGTTAATTTGTGGTTTGATTTGTAGGGTATCCCATTTCTTATCAAAGTATTTCAAATGAAAAATATCCATGACATTAGATTCGATTTTCCCATTTTACATCAAAAAGTAAATGGAAAACCATTGGTATATTTTGATAATGCTGCCACTTCTCAAAAGCCTATTCAGGTAATAGAAGCTGAGGCACGTTATTACAAAGAAATTAACGCCAATATTCATCGAGGTGTGCATACTTTAAGTCAGTTGGCAACGGATGCCTATGAAGAATCACGGGAAAAAATCAGAAAACATTTAAGTGCCAAGGAAGCTTTTGAAATCATTTTCACCTCTGGCACTACCCATGGAATCAACTTGGTTGCTCAAGGCTTTACCTCATTTTTAAAACCGGGTGATGAAGTTATGGTTTCCGCTTTGGAACATCACAGCAACATAGTACCCTGGCAAATGTTGTGCGAAAGAACCGGAGCAAAGTTAGTGGTCATCCCCATGGATTATTCAGGACAATTGATACAAGAACAATATGAACAATTGCTCAATGAAAACACCAAAATCATAACTTTCAACCATATTTCAAATGCATTAGGGACAATCAATCCTGTAAAGGAAATGATTCAAAAGGCACGTCAAAAAACAACAGCAGCCGTGTTGATTGATGGTGCACAAGCCGTTCCACATCTTAGGCCAAATATGCAAGACATGGATTGTGATTTTTATGTTTTTTCAGGTCACAAAATTTGTGGTCCCACAGGAACAGGAATATTGTATGGAAAAGAGGAGTGGTTAAGAAAACTACCTCCTTATCAAGGAGGAGGAGAGATGATAGCCACCGTAACTTTTGAGAAAACCACCTATGCTGATTTACCTCATAAATTTGAAGCGGGAACTCCCAATATTGCCGGAGGAATTGCTTTGGGAACTGCGGTAGATTACATGAATGAAATTGGCTTTGACGCTATTGAAGCTTATGAAAGAGAATTACTAGAATATGGCACTCAAAAACTGCAAAAAATTGAGGGGTTAAAAATCTATGGCCCTAGTATTTTGGGAAAAAACAAAAAAACTTCCGTAATTTCGTTTAACATTGAAGGAATTCATCCTTATGATGCAGGCACAATTATTGATAAGTTAGGCATAGCTGTTAGAACTGGTCATCATTGTGCACAACCCATAATGGACTTCTATCAAGTGCCAGGAACCATCAGAGCTTCTTTTGCATTTTATAACACCAAAGAGGAGATAGATGCACTGGCAGTAGCACTTGAAAAGGCCTGTATGATGCTGACTTAAATTTAAAAATCATGAAATTGATTGGACTTATTTTTTTATCTATTTTTTTAGCAAAAGGTTGCAATGAAGATGCAGAAATTGAGAAAGCTTCGATATCTTATGAAGCCTCCACAAGAGGTTTTTATCGTATAATTAAAATAGATGACAAAAAGCTTTTTGTGGCTTCCACCAGAGGAGAGAAACCCGAAGAAGTAAAAATTTCCAAAAAAGATTGGGCATCATTAGTAGATGCCTTTAAAGAAATCAATCTTGAAGAATTGCCAAATTATAAGGCACCTAGTCAAAAAAGAATGGTTGATGCTGCACCTCACGCCAACTTCAAAATCATGAGAGACGGTAAAATTTATGAATCTCAAGTGTTTGACCATGGCAACCCACCCATCGAAATAGAGGGATTTATTAATAAACTCATCGCTTTAACCCTAAAAGAAAATGATGACGATTAAAGAAGTACAGGAAGAGATTGTTGATGAATTTTCTATGTTTGAAGACTGGATGCAACGGTATGAGTATATTATTGAATTGGGCAAGTCACTTCCATTAATAGACGAACAATACAAGACAGACGACAATATTATTAAAGGATGTCAATCAAAAGTTTGGCTTCATGGAGAGCAGCAAGATGGCATAGTTGCATTTACAGCGGATAGTGATGCTATTTTAACCAAAGGAATAATTGCGATCCTCATTAGGGTTTTTTCGGAAAAAACACCCGAAGAAATTCTCAATTCAGACACCAATTTTATTGATCAAATAGGATTAAAAGAACATCTTTCACCCACTCGAGCCAATGGTTTGGTTTCAATGATCAAACAAATAAAAATGTATGCTTTAGCTTTTAGTGCTAAAAATTAAACGAATAATCTTATGGATACTTTTCAAGACGATATCAATTTAGGTGAAAATGTGGTCAAGACTTTAAAATCGATTTATGACCCTGAAATCCCTGTAGATATATATGAATTAGGACTCATCTATGATGTGATGATTAATGAAGATAACGATGTTAAAGTGCTTATGACTTTAACTTCTCCCAATTGTCCTGTAGCCGAAACACTCCCAAGAGAGGTAGAGGAAAAAGTAAAGTCAATTGATGAAGTTAAATCCTGTGAAGTTGAAATCACATTCGACCCCCCATGGAGTAAAGACCTCATGAGTGATGAAGCCAAATTGGAGCTAGGCATGTTATAATGGTATGGAAGAAATCCGCAATAAAGTAGCCGAAAGTGCCTTAAAAGTATTTGATTTGGAAGATTATTTTCCATCCAAAATAATTATAATGCTTGATGTTTCACATTGGCTATTTCAAGGTTTTATTCTAAAAGAAAGTGACTTTAGAACTTCTTTAAAAAACCACGATTGGAATAAGTATCAAAACACAATCGTTGCCTTACATTGTTCTACTGAAGCAATACTACCAGCATGGACTTTTTTGTTGGTGGCTTCTCATCTCAACCAAGTGGGTGCTGAGGTCTTCCTTGGAAATGAAAAAGAGGCTATTGTTGCACATTATTTCAAAACTATTCCCGTTTTAGATTTTAAAGTTTATAATCAAGCACCGGTTATACTTAAAGGCTGTTCCAAAAAATCAGTGCCAGATGAGGCTTATCTTTTAGCCTTAGAATATTTACAGCCAATTGCTAAAAGCATTATGTTTGGCGAAGCTTGCTCTGCTGTGCCTCTTTACAAAGAAAAGAAACAATAGTTTTTGTGCTTTTTTGTATAATAATTAAATTTGCCGCTAATTTTAATAATTACATCATGAGAAAATTATTGGTGATGGTTTTTTTGAGTTCAACTTCTCTTTTTGCTCAACAAGAAGTAGTTAAGTCTGTAGAAAAAGTGGCTAAAACACTTGAAGATACCACGGTGGTTCAAGGGTGGACAAAAAAAGGGAATTTTAATTTTTTGGCAAATCAATCTACTTTTTCTAACTGGTTGCCTGGCGGACAGTCCAATTTCGCGATTTCAACGGGTATCAATTATGATTTTAATTATAAAAAAGATAAATGGAGTTGGGATAATAAATTGATGGTGAACTATGGAGTTACTAAAATTGAAGGTCAAGATCTTTTAAAATCAGATGATCGAATTGAATTCAATTCCCTTTTGGGTAGAAAAGCCTCAGGATATTGGTACTACTCGATGTTTATGAACTTTAAATCTCAGTTAACAACCGATTTAGGAAATCCTGCTCCCGGTTTTGCTTTGCCTAAAACCACTAGTTTTTTCTCTCCCGCCTTTCTTCAAATCGGACCGGGTATGATGTGGAGAAAAAGAGACACGTTTAAGTTTAATATTGCACCATTAACGTCTAGATTTATTTTCGTCATGGATGGTGATCTATCAAATGTTGGAGCTTTTGGAGTAGATCCAGGTAAGAATTTGAGATATGAATTTGGAGCATCTGTATCGGGTTATTATAAATTTGAGCTCTGGGAGAATGTCAGTATGGAAAACATCCTGAACCTTTACACCAATTATTTAGAAGACCCTCAAAATGTCGATATTGATTATCAAGTAAACATAGTAATGAAAATCAATAAATACCT
>JBKBOP010000088.1:0-9470 GCA_046293575.1 Flavobacterium sp.
ATTGACCCTGAGACATTACCCATAGTGATTGGCCTTAGTGCCTCATGTGCTTTGTTGTTGCCAGTTTCAACACCCCCCAACGCCATTGCTTTTAGTACTGGACTTATTAAACAATCGGAGTTTCAATTAGGTGGATTCTTTGTTGGACTTGTTGGACCAATTTTAATCATTTTATGGACGTTGCTCATCTCATTATTAATATAAATCTCCCACCTTTAATACACGCGTCATATTTTTGTTAAAAAATCAGATATCCATTTCAAACCATTAAATTTGCCGAATGGCAAGAAAAAAGAAAGACAAATTGATATTTAAATCTGTTGAAGTACTAGACGCAGGAGCAAGAGGCATTTCAGTGGGAAAAACACCTGAAGGACAAGTCATTATGATTCCTAATGTTGTACCTGGTGATGTGGTTGATATACAAACCTTCAAAAAGAAGAAAAATTATTTTGAAGGAAAACCAATTTTATTTCATCAGCTTTCTGAGCATAGAACAGAACCCATCTGTGAACATTTTGGAGTTTGTGGGGGATGCAAATGGCAAAATATGAACTACGAAAAGCAATTGTTTTTCAAGGAAAAAGAAGTTTTAAATAACCTCAAAAGAATTGGAAAAATTGATATACCTGAATTTGAAAAGATTTTAGGATCCGAAAAAGTGTTTTTCTACCGCAACAAAATGGAATTTTCTTTCTCTGACTCACGTTGGTTGACTAAGGAAGAGATTGAGAGTGATGCAAATCTGGAGGATAAAAATGCGTTAGGTTTCCATATTCCTGGGATGTGGGACAAAATTTTAGACCTAAATAAGTGTCATTTACAAGAAGACCCGTCAAATCAAATTCGAAATGAGGTTAGGCGTTTTGCTACAGTGGAAAATATTCCTTTCTATAATGCCCGAACTCAAAATGGGCTGTTGCGAACATTAATGCTTAGAAATACCTCTATCGGAGAATGGATGGTATTGGTGCAATTCTTTTATGAAGACCAATCGTTGATTCAAAAATTAATGCATCACATTGCGGAAACCTTTCCACAAATTACTTCATTACTTTATGTTATCAACGACAAAGGGAACGATACGCTTTATGATCGCGATATTAATTGTTTTAAAGGTAGACCCTACATCATTGAAGAAATGGAGGGGCTACAGTTTTCAATAAATGCCAAGTCATTTTATCAAACCAACAGTGCTCAGGCCTATGAGCTTTACAAAATCACTAGAGATTTTGCTAACTTAAATGGTTCTGAAACCGTTTACGATCTTTATACCGGCACTGGAACCATTGCCTTATTTGTTTCTAAAATGGCTAAAAGGGTAATTGGTATTGAAGCCGTTCCTGAAGCTATTGAAGATGCAAAAATGAATGCTATCAATAATAAAATTGAAAACTGTTCCTTTTTTGCAGGAGACATCAAAAAAGTGTTAACTGATGAGTTCATTCAAAAAAATGGAGCTCCTGACGTCATTATCACAGACCCACCACGAGAAGGAATGCATAAGGAAGTGGTTGAACAAATTCTAAAAGTAGCCCCACAAAAAATTGTTTATGTGAGTTGCAACAGTGCGACTCAGGGTAGAGATTTGGCTCTTTTAGATGAAGTTTACAAAGTAACCCGAGTCAGGCCTGTGGATATGTTCCCACAAACCCATCATGTTGAAAATGTAGTATTATTAGAAAAAAGAGCATGATTAAAAAAATAACAATTCTATTGTTTTCGTTTTGGTTTGCCTTTGGATGCGAAAAAGATGATATTTGCGATGAAGAAATGACCACACCTCGAATTGTCATTGAGTTTTTTAATGTTAATAATCCCTCTGTACCCAGAAACGTAACCAATTTAATTATAAAATCACCTGATGTTGAAGAACCTTATGGAAGCCCTGTAAATGCAAATACGGTCTCTATACCTTTAAAAACATTCGCTGACCAAACAATTTTAGAGCTCACTAATCAAGGCGGTTCATCTTTAGCCAATACAGACATAATAACGATTAATTACACACGAGACCTTATTTATATTTCAAGAGCATGTGGTTTCAAAACACATTTTAATTTAGTGCCACAACAAGGATTTGTTTTGAGTCAGGACACTAATAATTGGATTCAAAGCATTAACATCATTAACAATAAAATTGATTCAGAAAATGAAGCACATATTAAAATTTTCTTTTAGTGTGCTTTTATTTTTGAGTCAATGTATAGGCATGGCTCAAGAAAATGTAACAGATACTATTTCTGATGCAAAAGACACCTATGGTCTGAGAATTGGTGTAGATCTATATAGAACCACAAGAGCTTTTTATGACGATAATTATAAAGGTTTAGAATTAGTGGGTGATTTCAGAATAACCAAAAAAATATACTTTGCAGCAGAATTGGGCAATGAAAACAAAACAGTCGTTGATGACCGATTAGACTTTACCAGTCGTGGAAGTTATCTTAAAATTGGTGCCGATTATAATTTCTATCAAAATTGGTTAGAGATGGACAATCAGATCTATATTGGTATGCGATATGCCTTTAGCACCTTCAGTCAAGAATTAAATGCTTTCAAAATTTACACACCACATCCTTTTTATGGAGAATCCCAATGGATACCGTCTGGAGATAAATTCAATGGGCTCACCGCCCAGTGGATAGAAATTGTAGTGGGTTTTAAAGCCGAACTTTTGAATAATTTATATGGTGGGATTAGCCTTAGACTTAATAGAATGATTTCTCAAAATCAACCTGCCAGTTTTGAAAATCTCTTTGTGCCAGGGTTTAACAGAACCTATTCAGGCACTATTGGTACTGGATTTAATTACACCCTAACCTATTCAGTTCCTATTTACAAAAAGAAAAAAATCACGACAATTCCTTAATTTCTTTTGAAAAAATCCATTTTACAAAGAGGCGTTCTTTGTCTTGGGTTTTGACTATTTGAAATTTTGGAGCAAGGACAAAGGTGATTACTGCTGCTATAATAGCCGTCCAAGGCCTACCCGGTTGAACAAAAGTTTCGAGTAAGAAATAGGAAAATAGAAAAATTGGAGCAAATCCCAAAAAATTATAAATGACTGCTTTTGTTTTAAGATTCATGTTGAAGAAACTATTGAATAGACTCAAAATTACAAAAAAACATCACAAGGACTTATTTTTGGGTAACATTTAGTAATTTAGTAACCGTTTTATTTATTCACCATATCTAATGTTATATAGAAGCCTAAACAACCTAGCTCCAGAAGTTAGTTTCAAAGAAGCCGTAGTAAAGGGGTTGGCACCAGACAAAGGGCTCTATTTCCCAACCTATATACCTGAACTACCAGAGTCCTTTTTTCAAAACATTGAGTCTTTTTCAAAAATAGAAATTGGAACTAAACTCCTAAAATATTTTACTGGAGAAGATATACCAGACCAAGAATTAGAAGAAATTATATCCAAAACAATAGATTTTCCATTCCCGCTTATTGAAATTTCTCCCGATGTATACACCTTGGAATTATTTCATGGCCCTACCCTCGCCTTCAAAGATGTTGGAGCTCGATTTATGGCAGGTTGTTTATCATTTTTTAATTCAGATCTAAAAGAACAAAATAATACAATTTTAGTTGCCACATCAGGAGATACTGGTGGAGCCGTTGCTAATGGATTCTACAAAAAACCAGGGATAAAAGTTGTAATTCTTTATCCATCTGGTAAAGTGAGTGAATTACAAGAAAAGCAGCTTACCACTTTAGGAAATAATATTTCAGCCATTGAAATTGATGGTACTTTTGATGATTGTCAAGCCATTGTAAAAAAAGCATTTTTAGATGAATCGTTATTAAGTTTAAAACTTACCTCAGCCAATTCTATAAATGTAGCTCGTTGGCTACCACAAATGCTTTATTATTTTTATACTTATCAAGAATTAAAAAAATATAACAAACCACTAGTAATTTCAGTTCCAAGTGGAAATTTTGGTAATATTGGGGCTGCAGTGGTCGCTCAAAAAATGGGGCTACCCATTAAAAAACTTATTGCCTCCACCAACAGTAACGACACTGTCCCTCGTTTTTATAAGGACGGTATTTATGAGCCTACGTCTACAAAACAAACCATTTCAAATGCTATGGATGTGAGTAATCCTAGTAATTTTGTGAGAATCATGGAGCTTTTTGAAGGCATTGATAACAGTAAAAAATATTTTTCCTCTTATAGTTTTACAGAAGCTGAAACAGAAGCTTCACTTAGAGAACTTTGGGAAAAATGTAATTACCTAGCAGATCCACATGGAGCAGTGGGCTATTTGGGCTTAAAAAAAGAGATGTCCCAACATCAAGATAGCATTGGTATTTTCCTCGAAACAGCTCATCCAGTAAAGTTTTCACCTGCCATTGAAAAGGTTTTGAAATGTTCACCCGAAATCCCCGCTTCAACGCATCATTTATTTGAATTACCTAAAAAGAGTTTCAAAATGAAAGAGTATGATGAAGTTAAAACCTTTTTACAACATTTATGGTAACTCCATCACTACCCAAATACTAAAATGAAGAAAAAGTCAAACATCATAGCCATTGTATTTGTTATTGCAACGCTTTTTCTAGCGATACTTTCACATAAAATAATTAAATCTGTAGGAGAAGATAATTTTAGTGATTTATGCATTTTACATTTTGGCAAAGACATCATCTTTATCATTGCATCTGGATTTATTTTGCGATTTTTCATTCTGAGAAATGATCAAAAAAATGAAGGCATCCTAAAAAAATTAACCTCTTCAAATAGTGAAATCAGAGAATCAAATGAACGATATGACATTGTAGCCAAAGCCACCAGTGATACAATTTGGGATTGGAAAATTCAAAATGACGAATTTCTTTGGAACAAAGGTATTTTTGGTATTTATGGGTATTCTAAAGAAGAAGTTGGAAATAGCTCAAAATGGTGGTTTGACAGGATTCATCCTGAAGACAGCATGAGGGTTTCGGTTAGTTTATACTCCTTTCTTGAACAAAAAACAGAAAGATGGCAAGATGAATATCGATTTATGTGTGCTGATGGTAGCTATAGATTCGTTTTTGATAGAGGTTTCTTGGTAAAGGACGAAAAAGGAAAAGCAATCAGGATGATTGGAGCTATGCAAGATGTTACCAAACAAAAACAAGAAGAACAACGTTTGAGATTGTTGGAAACAGTGGTGACGCAAACCAAGGATGCCGTAGTTATCACCGACACAGAAATTGTAAACGATAAATTACCAAAGGTAATGTTTGTAAATCCAGCTTTTACAAAAATGACTGGCTTCAAGCCCAAGGAAGTCTTAGACAAACCTTTATCAATTTTTGAAAAATCGAATATTCCATCTTCAGACCTTGAAAAGTTAATAAGAAACATTAACAACTTTAAGGAGAGTTATCTTGAGACAACTTGCCTTAAGAAAAACGGAGAATCGTTCTGGATTAGCTTAACCATGCTTCCAGTAACTAATAATGATGGTGAGTTCACCCACTGGATTTCAATCCAAAGAGATATAACAGAAGAGAAAAATCAAGAAAGAGAAAAAGAACAACTTATTCGAGAGCTAACCAAAAACAACCGTGATCTCAAGCAATTTTCATACATCACATCTCATAATTTTAGAGCTCCGCTGTCTAATTTAACTGGTCTTATTGCACTATTAGACGATATTCCAATTGACAATGAAGAACTTAAAGAAATTTTAAATGGATTCAAAAAATCAACTTCATTATTAAACGAAACGATAGAAGACTTGGTTAAAATTGTCATAATCAAGGACAATCCATCTATACAAAAAGAAAATGTCAACATCAAAGAAGTTTTTGAAAATGTCTTTTTTCAACTCAATAATCAGATTAATACCGTTAAGCCAAATTTTAGAATAGAAATTGATAAAGATGCTAACTTGGTAATTAACAAAGCATACTTGGAAAGTATCATCCTTAATATTTTGACCAATGCTATTAAGTATAGAGCTTTAGATAGAGTTTGCAAAATCAATATTAAGGTTTTTGAAAAGGAAAATTCACTACATTTGGTTATTATAGACAATGGAATTGGGATTGATATGCAAAAGAACAAGGATAAAATCTTTGGACTTTATCAAAGATTCCACAACTATCCTGATAGTAAAGGTTTAGGTCTGTACCTTGTGAAGTCTCAAGTTGAAGCTATGGAAGGCACTATTGAGGTTGATAGTGAAGTTGACAAAGGAACTGAATTTAGAATCAATTTTATAAAACGATAGATGTTGGAAAAAATCTTATGTGTTGACGACGACCCAATCACTTTAATGCTGTGTAAAAAGGTCATAGTCAAAGCTAATTTCAGTAAAGAGATTCTTTTTGCACAAAATGGTCAAGAAGCCATTGAACTTTTATTACAACTACAAAAAGAAGATAAAGCGTTATTACCTGAACTTGTGTTTTTGGATTTGAATATGCCTGTGATGAATGGATGGGACTTTCTAAACGAAGTTTGTAATTCTTCTACGATTAAACTATTAAATACAAAAGTCGTCATTCTTTCTTCAACTATTGACCCTTCGGATTACGAAAAAGCAAAAGAATATAATGTAGTTTCTCATTTCTTATCAAAACCCATCACGGTCGAACTTTTAGAAAAACTAAAAAATGAAGTATAAAAAAAGAGTCGCTATTGCGACTCTTTGCATATTCGGAATAAACACTAGTTACAATTTTGCAACGTGCTTCGTTAATTTAGATTTTAAATTAGCAGCTTTGTTATCATGAATGATATTTTTCTTTGCTAATTTGTCTATCATTGAGATAATAGAAGAGAGTTTTGCAGATGCTTCACTCTTTTCAACAGTGTTACGCAAAGCTTTAATAGCGTTACGGGTTGTTTTGTGTTGGTAACGATTTAAAACTCTTTTTTTCTCGTTAGTTCTAATTCTCTTTAAAGCTGACTTGTGATTTGCCATAATATTTTATAATCTTAAATTTGTAGCCCGTAGGGGAATCGAACCCCTCTTGCAAGAATGAAAATCTTGAGTCCTAACCGATAGACGAACGGGCCATCATTTCTTGAATGCGGATGCAAAAATACAACTATTTTTCATCTCTGCAAGTCCCAATTGACATTTTTTAAAAAAATTAATAAGCCTTTGCAAAGAGTACCCTCCCTCGGGAAGGCTTACCACTTAGAATACAGACTCCTACTTCATTTTCTAGCTCTAATGGAATACATCGAATGGTCGCTTTTGTAAGCTCTTTTATCTCTTCTTCAGTATCTGAAAAACCATCCCAATGAGCAGAAATGAACCCTCCTTTTGTCTCTAAAACTTCCTTAAATTCATCAAAAGAATTCACTTCAGTTATATGACTGTTTCTGTAATCAAAAGCTTTTTGAAATAAATTGGTTTGAATTTCTTTTAAAAGTGACTCAATATAAATTTCAATACCTTCTTTGCTAACGATTTGTTTTTCTAACGTATCTCTTCTTGCCACCTCAAAAGTTCCGTTTTCTAAGTCTTTAGGACCAACAGCCAATCGAACAGGCACTCCCTTCAATTCATATTCATTAAACTTGAACCCTGGTTTATGTGTTGTTCTAGCATCATACTTAACAGAAATACCCAAAGCTTTTAGAGAAACTAACAACTTATCCACCTCTTTTGAAATTAAGTCTAATTGTTCGTCACTTTTATAGATAGGCACTATCACCACTTGTATGGGTGCAAGATTTGGCGGCAAAACTAGACCGTTATCATCAGAATGGGTCATTACAAGTGCACCCATTAAACGCGTTGAAACTCCCCAAGAAGTTCCCCAAACATAGTCTTGTTTCCCTTCTGCATTGGCAAACTTTACATCAAAAGCTTCAGCAAAATTCTGCCCGAGAAAGTGAGAAGTACCCGCCTGTAACGCTTTTCCATCCTGCATTAGAGCTTCAATACAATACGTTTCCACAGCACCCGCAAACCTCTCAGACTCAGATTTCACGCCTTTGATAACGGGCATCGCCATAAAGCGTTCCGCAAAATCCGCATAGACGTGCATCATTTTCTCTGCTTCTTCAAGTGCTTCAGCTTTGGTGGCATGAGCCGTATGTCCTTCTTGCCAAAGAAACTCAGCAGTTCTTAAAAACAAACGAGTTCTCATCTCCCATCTCACCACATTAGCCCACTGATTTATTAATAATGGCAAATCCCTGTACGATTGTATCCAGTTTTTATAAGTGCTCCAGATAATTGCCTCACTGGTAGGTCTCACAATGAGTTCCTCTTCCAATTGAGCATTTGGATCTACTATCAATTTACCTTTTCTATCAGGATCATTTTTGAGACGATAATGTGTAACAATCGCACATTCTTTTGCAAAACCCTCCGCATTTTTCTCTTCAGCCTCAAACATACTTTTGGGCACAAATAATGGAAAATAAGCATTTTGATGTCCGGTCTCTTTGAACATTCTATCAAGTTCTTGTTGCATCTTTTCCCATATAGCGTAACCATAGGGCTTAATTACCATACAACCTCTTACTCCGGAATTTTCGGCTAAATCAGCTTTGACAACAAGCTCGTTATACCACTTGGAATAATCTTCATCTCTTTTGGTTAAGTTTTTACTCATTTTACTGTTATTGGCACAAAAATTGTTTATATAATTTTAACGTAATAATTCGACAAAACTAAGTAATTTTGTAGATACCAACAATAAAATCAGTTGTTATGAAAAGTAATTGGCACCCCAGAAACATTTTATTAAGACTTAGTATTCTAAGTTCCATTGGAACTCTTTTAGTTTCCTGTGGCTCTTATCAAAATACTTCCTACTATGATGACGGCATCTATTCATCAGGTAGAACCACTAGAGTTGAAACCAACAATGCTAACGCAAATCGTTCAACAGAAGTGTATAGAGACTATTTCAGATCCAAACAAGTTACCAACGAAGATGATATTTTCATGGACGTTGATGAATACGCCATGGAAGGAGACAGTACCGCTGTTTTTAGAGGTGCTCCTGGTTGGGGTTCCAATCCCTCCAACGTCACTGTTAATGTGTATGACAACGGATGGGGTATGAACAACATGTGGGGTGCTGGTTGGGGCATGGGCATGGGCTTCGGCTGGGGCATGAACAATTGGTGGGGTCCCGGATGGGGTTGGGGTTGGAATAGTTGGTATGGACCCGGATGGGGTTGGGGTTGGGGTGGATGGTACGGAGCCGGTTGGGGCTGGGGTGGATGGCATGGTGCTGGCTGGGGCTGGGGCGGTCATTACAACAACTACGCCTACAACAGCGGACCCAGAGGTGCTAGATATACCTCCCCCGGAAATAGAGGCAACAGTGCTCAAGGAAGATATGGTAATAATGCTGGTAGAGCAAATTCTTCTGCCTATGGAGGCAGAAGCACAACTGGAAACAGAAGTGGCAATTACTCTGGTAGAAAAACTAATACTCGTACTGGCAAGTACTATCCCGGCAGAAACACCAGCGGCACCAATAGGAGTTA
>JBKBOP010000089.1:0-9281 GCA_046293575.1 Flavobacterium sp.
CTTCCCGTTCGCAACTGTCAAAATGTCGTCCGCAGCAAAAGTGATAGCAAATGAGCTCCCGACCTCCGGAATCTGCGACAAATTAAAAAACCAGCAAGAAATGCATCCCTGAAATTAAACTTCAACTTTCCTCGAAACTACCATAAAACAGCCTGACATTTTTACGACTTTGTCTTTTGTCGCATAAATGTCATAAGAAAACCGTTACTTGACTTTAAAAAACGATTTATTTTTGGGAACTCAATAGCAATACTATGAATCATATCGGTCAAAAAATCAGTGCCATTCGAAAAGAAAAAGGATTTTCTCAAGAAGAGTTGGCTGAACTCTCAAAAATGAATCTAAGAACCATTCAGCGAATTGAAAACAATCAAAGCGAACCCCGAGGTAAAACTCTGCAACTCATCTGTGATGCTTTGGAGTTGGATTTAAAAGAGCTGCAATTTGAACATCAAAAATTTAGTGAAGTGTCCACCCTAAATAAAATCATTAATTTCATTTTTTATTTGATTTTGAATGTGATTTTGGTGCTTTTAATTAATATGTTAACCATTGATTCAGAGGCTAACCTCAACAGTAGGATTGGTGCCCTATTGCTAAGTTTCTTTTTACCTTACTTTATTCTTTATCACACGGATCATATGACACCTACTGAACGGCTATTTAAGTTTGGCTCAGGGTATATGTTCAATATCATCCTGTTGTATTCCATTCATGGAATTGTGGAAGGAATGGTTATTGGAATTACCTCTGGACTATTATTTTGTTTACTTTTTTCTTTAGCCATGCTGTTCTATGGTGCAGTATTTTTAAAGAAGGAATCTTAATGATTCTGATGAATTAGGTTTAAAGTACTCAACTTCTATTACCCTCACGCTCTCCGAAGCATTCATATCAAAAATGTGCACGGTGAGATCTGCGAATCCCGATAGATTCTGGACTACTTAGTAGCAACCAAATAAATCATCGCTCAGAAGCGTGGGTCTCCCAACCTCACAGCAACCCTACATTGCCGCTCCTGACTTTTCGGGGCTTTCCTGTGGACATTGAACTACTTAAAACCATAACTTCCAAACCGTAAGACCTAAATCCATAAAATAATTCAAACATAAAATACAACTAAAACATTCCCATCCTTTTACGGTTTTCCACATTTCCCTACTTAATGAAAAGAATTGTTTTTTAATTGATGTTATATACTGTAACAACATCTGATAAAAAGATCTTTTATGGAATTTTTTGATCATAAATATTTTTACATCTTGTTTGTAAATAATTCCAATCATTACTGCAATATAAAATATATATAATCCGTGCGTGGGGGATTACTCAAGCCGACTTGTCGTCCCATCGTAATCAATTGTCCGCGGTGATAGGTTGCATGATTGTAGACATGCTTGATGATATCTTCAAGGCTCACGAGTTTGCCATCCCGACCAATCTTACGAGTATCGTCAAGGTCTTTTTGGATGAGCTTTTCTACAAACTCTTGGAATGCCAAACTCGTTTTTAAAAAACCATTTAAAAGTTCTTCGGGCATTAGACGTTGATGTTCCTCAACAGCCATCTGCCATGGTTGATTTTTCAGGGTCGAAAGCCAACCCGCTTCGGCATTCCATAAGTGCCTTAAAGTGGCCTCCAGGGTGGGGAAACTCGATTCCATTTGCAGTTGCCATTGCTGGGTATCGGCCTTGCTCAGCCAGTCGGCAAACTGTTGATTGGCCCAATGGTTGTAGGCGGCCATTTTTTGGATGTGTTCTAATCGGGGATTGTTGTTTGCTTTCTTAGGGTTCATATGTGTTGAAATAGAAATTTCATTTGTACTAAAAGTAGAAAGGCAAAACCATGTAATAAGTACGATTAACTTCATAAAGTTTTGTTTTTACTAAAATAGGGAATTTTAATCAGCTTCAAAAGATTTGATTAAATTGAAACAAAAAAGCCCTACCCGAAGGCAGGACTCTTTCTCATCAAACTAAAACTTCAAAAATTATCTTCTCATTAAAAACAATAACGATTTTCAGCAATGACCTTAGAGGCAATGATTTCTCTTAGAGCCACAACATTCGGTAGGTTGTTGTATTTTGTGAATCGTTTTAATCCCATTAACATCATGCGTTGCTCATCACCTTCGGCAAAAGAAGCAATACCTTCTTTTCCTTTTTGGTTGATGATGTCAACGGCTTTGTATAAATACAATCTAGCCATAGCAATCTGAGCTTCACAAGCTGTTTCCCCTTGTTTTTTAGCCATTTTTTCGGTACGTAAAATGGTGCTTTCTGCCATGTAAATTTCAATCAACATATCGGCGGCAGCCATCAATAATTGCTGGTGTTTGTCTAAATCGGGTCCATATTTTTGAACGGCAGCTCCTGATACCATCAAGAAGGACTTTTTCAATTTTACAATCATTTCTTTCTCTTCGGCAAATAATTCTGAATAATCCGGAATATTGAAATCAGGAATACCCATCAATTCTTCGGCTACTTTCATAGCAGGACCTAGTAAGTCCACCTGACCTTTCATAGCTTTTTTTATCAACATCCCAACGGATAACATACGATTGATTTCGTTCGTACCTTCATAGATTCTCGCAATACGAGCATCTCTCCAAGCAGCCTCCATGGGGGTGTCTTCAGAGAAGCCCATACCTCCATAAATTTGAATGCCCTCATCGGTACAGTTTTGCACGTCTTCTGAAACGGCTACCTTCAAAATCGAACATTCGATAGCAAATTCTTCCACACCTTTTAGTTCGGCTTCTTGGTGGGTGTTGCCTTCTTGCTTACGTATGGTAATACGCTTTTCAATATCGGCACCAGCACGGTAAGTAGCACTTTCTCCTGCATAACAACTGGTCGCCATTTCGGCTATTTTAGCACGTATTGCTCCAAAGTTGGCAATTGGGGTGTTGAACTGCACACGTTCATTCGCATAATTGGTCGATAAAGAAATGGTTCTACGCTGGGCATCCAAACAAGCCACTGCCAATTTAATTCTACCGACGTTTAAAGCGTTCATCGCAATTTTAAATCCTTCTCCGCGTCCGGCCAGCATATTTTCGACCGGTACAACCGTGTCATTAAAAAATACTTGTCGGGTAGAAGAGGCACGAATTCCGAGTTTATGCTCTTCTTCACCCATACTAATGCCATTAGTGGGATCGTTTTCTACGATAAATCCGGTGATGTTTTTATCATCTTCAATACGAGCAAATACGATAAAAAGTTTGCAGAATCCCGCATTGGAAATCCACATTTTTTGTCCGGTGATTTTATAGTGCGTCCCGTCTTCAGACAATACTGCTTTGGTTTTTCCAGAGTTGGCATCTGAACCAGCCCCCGGTTCTGTTAAACAATAGGCTCCAAACCAT
This sequence comes from Flavobacterium sp., assembly GCA_046293575.1. Classification (GTDB taxonomy): domain Bacteria; phylum Bacteroidota; class Bacteroidia; order Flavobacteriales; family Flavobacteriaceae; genus Flavobacterium. The sequence goes on from JBKBOP010000089.1 coordinate 3,374, forward strand.
TCGCCACTGGCTAGTTTGGGAACGTATTTTTGCTTTTGTTCATCTGTTCCGTATAAAGTAATTGGCATGGTACCAATTCCTGTATGGGCACCAAACGCTGTTGACAATGACCCTGAGGCTCCAGAAAAGTAATCACATACCAACATGGTTGAGATAAACCCCATGCCCAATCCACCATACGCTTCTGGAACAGCTACACCCAAAAAGCCCAAATCTCCAGCTTTACGCATCAATTCTTCGGTAAAGCCATAATCTTTTTTCTCAAATCGCTCTTTTTGTGGCCATACTTCTTTATCGATGAATTCGGAAACACTTTCCTTCATCATGAGTTGTTCTTCATTGAAATCTTCCGGTGTGAAAACGTTCTCACAGGAGGTTTCTTTCACTAAAAATTGTCCGCCTCTTAAAATGTCCATAGTTTTTTCTTTTATGTATATTGTATTATGTAGTTTGTATACTGAATTAAATGAGTTCAAAAATCCCCGCAGCTCCTTGTCCGGTTCCCACACACATCGACACCAAGCCATATTTCAAATTTCGCTGTTTCATTTCGTCAAATAACTGAACAGAAAGTTTTGCTCCGGTGCATCCTAGAGGATGGCCTAAGGCAATTGCACCACCATTCACATTCACGATGTCGGGATTCAATCCGAGTTCACGCACAACGGCCAGTGATTGTGAGGCAAAGGCTTCATTCAATTCTATCAATTGAATATCGTCTTGTTTCATTCCAGCCTGTTTTAAAGCTTTTGGAATGGCTTTCACCGGACCAATACCCATAATTCTAGGTTCTACACCAGCAGCGGCGTAGCTCACCATTCGAGCAATGGGGGTGAGGTTAAGTTCTTTAACCATATCTTCACTCATGATCAATACAAAGGCTGCTCCATCACTCATCTGTGAAGAATTTCCAGCGGTCACACTACCATTAGCTGCAAATACGGGTTTTAAACGTGCCAACGCTTCTGGATTTGTATCTGCTCGCGGACCCTCATCTTTGGTTACGGTATAGGATTTGGTTTCTTTTTTTCCGTTTTCATTTACAAAGGTTTGCTCTACCGTAATGGGTACAATTTGCTTATCGAATTTCCCTTCCGCTTGTGCTTTAATCGCTTTTTGATGGGATGCTAACGCAAAAGCATCTTGGTCTTCACGAGACACTTTAAATTGATTGGCTACAGCTTCAGCGGTGAGACCCATTCCCCAATAGTAGTCTTCATTTCCGGCAGCGGCTATTCCGTAATCAGGGGTGGGTTTATAGCCTCCCATGGGAATAAAACTCATACTTTCTGCTCCCCCGGCAATGATACAATCAGCCATTCCTGATTGAATTTTGGCCGTTGCCATGGCAATCGTCTCTAAGCCTGAAGCACAATAACGGTTCACCGTAACGCCTGGGACGTCTTCAATTTTCAATCCCATTAAGGAAATCAATCGGGCCACGTTGAGCCCTTGTTCAGCTTCTGGCATAGCATTCCCTACCATGACATCGTCAATACGGGTTTTGTCGAAATTGGGTAGCTCATTCATCATGAATTGAATGGTTTCTGCTGCTAATTCATCGGGTCTCTTAAACCGGAACAAACCTTTTGGAGCTTTTCCGACAGCTGTTCTGTAGGCTTTTACGATATATGCTGTTTTCATATGTTTTAAAATTTGTATATTGTATACCGTATAATGTATACTGAAATTAAAAAGATTAAGATTTAGCTTCGATGGAAGCAATTAGTTTTATAAGCATATTTTGAATATGCTGTATTTCGGATTCAAGGGGTATGAAATCCTCTTCTGATATGAAATTAAGATTTCTACAAATTATCAATTGAGTTTCAAATTCAAAAGAAGATCCTAATGAAATACCAAGAAAGTTAGAAAAATCTTTATCGGTTTTTCTACCACAACCCTCAGCAATATTAGAAGGAATTGATACAGCACTTCTTCTTATTTGAGAGGTCAAACCATATATTTCTTCTTTCGGAAATCCTTGAGAAGTTAAATAGGTTTTGGTAACTAGCTCAATGGCCTTTTGCCAAACTTTTAGTTCTTTAAAATAGTTCATCGTTCTTATCTGGTTACATTATACTTTATACAATCTACAGTATACAATTAGTTACGCAACGGTTTACCTTTTGTCAACATATGCTGAATTCTCTCCAAGGTCTTTCGTTCGGTACAAAGTGACAAAAAGGCTTCTCTTTCCAGGTCTAACAAGTAACGTTCACTCACCAGTGTTGGTTCAGATAAATCACCACCCGCCATAACATAGGCTAACTTATTAGCGATTTTTCGGTCATGCTCAGAGATAAAATTTCCGGCTTGCATTTGGTCAGTTCCAACTAAGAACATTCCCAAGGCTTGTTTTCCCAAAACTTTTACATCTTTTCTTTCAATAGGTTGTGTGTATCCCTGTTCTGCCATTTGCAACGCAATTTGTTTGGCAGTAGCAATCTGACGGTCGCGGTTTACTACCACGATGTCTTTTCCTTTTTGAAGGATGCCAAGGTCAAATGCTTCATAGGCTGAAGTAGCAACTTTCGCCATACCAACGGTAAGGAAGTATTCTTGAAGAACGTTCAATTCTACATCATTTTTACGGAATAAATCGCTAGCCCTTAGGGTCATTTCTTTAGATCCTGCACCACCGGGAATAACGCCTACGCCAAATTCTACTAAACCTATATAGGTTTCTGCAGCGGCCACCACTCGGTCGGCATGCATGGTCATTTCGCAACCACCTCCTAAGGTCATACCATGAGGTGCAACCACCACAGGAATGGCAGAATAACGACAACGCATGATGGTGTCTTGGAAGTATTTTATGGCAAAATTCAATTCGTCATATTCCTGTTCTACAGCCATCATAAAAATCATCCCTATGTTGGCACCCACAGAGAAATTGGCTCCTTGGTTTCCAATGACCAATCCGTTGTATTCTTTTTCAGCCAAATCAATAGCTTTGTTAATTCCTTGTAAAACGCCACTACCAATAGTGTTCATTTTGGAGTTGAATTCCAGATTTAAGATGCCATCCCCCAAATGGAAGAGCGTAGACTCTGCATTGCCCCAAACCTTGTGCGTACCGCGAATATTATTGAGAATAATAAAGGCATCCTGTCCGGGTACTTTTACATACGTCTGGGTTTTGATATCATAATAGAAGGTAGCACCGTCTTTTACTTTGTAGAAAGAGGTTATACCTTTGGCTAACATCTCATTGACCCAAGCCGCAGGAGAATAGCCTTGTTGCTGCATCATTTCGATGGCTTGGTTGACGCCTATACTGTCCCAAATTTCAAACGGACCGTTTTCCCAGCCAAAACCGGCTTTCATGGCGTCGTCTATTTTGTATACATCTTCGGAGATTTCAGGAATACGGTTGGAACAATAGGCAAACATCGCTGCAAAATTTTTGCGGTAGAAATCACCGGCTTTGTCTTTACCAGTAACCAATACTTTAAAGCGATCAATTGGTTTTTCAATGGTTTTGGTAAGTTCTAATGTAGCAAACGATGCTTTTTTACTAGCACGGTATTCTAAGGTGTCCAAATCAAGAGAAAGTATTTCTTTCCCTTCTTTTTTGTAAAATCCTTGTCCGGTTTTGCTTCCCAACCATTTGTTTTCCATCATCTTGCCGATGAAATCAGGAAGTTTGAATAAGTCGTGAGCTTCATCATCAGTGCAGTTTTGGTGGATTCCATTGGCTACATGGACCAATGTATCTAATCCAACTACGTCCACGGTTCTGAAGGTTGCCGATTTCGGACGACCAATGACCGGACCGGTGAGTTTGTCTACTTCTTCAATGGTCAATCCCATTTCTTTTACCTGATGGAACAAACTCATGATACCGAAAATACCAATACGATTCCCAATAAAAGCGGGGGTATCTTTGGCAACTACGGATGTTTTTCCTAAGTATTGTTCGCCATAACCATTGAGGAAATCAAGCACTTCCTGTGAAGTATCTGGTCCAGGAATGATTTCAAATAATTTCAAATAACGGGCAGGATTAAAAAAGTGTGTCCCACAAAAATGCTTTCTGAAGTCTTCACTTCGTCCTTCATTCATAAAATGAATAGGAATACCAGATGTGTTTGAGGTAATTAAAGTACCAGGCTTTCTGTATTTCTCAATTTTTTCAAATACTTGCTGTTTGATGTCCAAACGTTCCACTACCACTTCGATAATCCAATCAACTTCTTTGATTTTTGACAAGTCATCTTCCAGGTTACCCGTAGTAATTCTTCCGGCAAATGAAGTATGATACAGGGGTGCAGGTTTCGATTTGATGGCTGCTACCAATTGATCATTGACAATTCGATTTCGAACACTTTTGTCTTGTAAGGTTAAACCCTTTTTCTGTTCGGTTTCGGTCAGGTCGCGAGGTACAATGTCTAGAAGGAGTACTTCCACACCAATGTTGGCAAAATGGCAAGCAATACCGCTCCCCATGATTCCAGAACCGATGACAGCTACTTTTTTAATGATTCGTTTCATATATTGAATGGTTGTTTTAAAATATTTTTTTGTCTGCAATAAGTCCGTTAACAATTTCGGCCACTTCCATAAAATGGTTCCACTGCTCTTGCGAAATGCTTTTTTTTACAATATCATTAAAGCGGAGTACCGTATTTTTGGATAGTTCTCGTTTTTCTTTTCCAAGTTCAGTGAGATAAATCAACACACCACGACCATCTTCTGGATTTTTTTTTCGTTCAATTAATCCTTTTTCTTCCATAGTTTTTAGGGTTCGCGTCAAACTTGTTGGTTCCATACCCATTCGATTGCTGATAAATGTGGAGGGAGTACCTTCTTCTCTATCTATACTTAATAAGGCAAATCCAACTGCCATAGAAGCCCCATATTTTGTAGCTTCCTCATTATACATTCGGGAGACGGCCTGCCAGGTAGCTCGAAGGGCATAGTCAATAGTTTTATCTTTCATAAGTTACGCAAACGATTTCAAATATAACTAAAAATACTATGCACGCATACTATATTGTAAATTTTAACATAAAACAATTACCTGCATTTAATAAAATGTGGATAATTGAACTAACATATCGAATATGACTGTAATTTTACTTTCGATTTAAAATACTAAACAAATGTTTAGACATCACGGTTTAACCCGCACCCATTCACACAATCTCGTAATTGCATCTACACTTTCTTGGGTGGCTGGATTTGTTAATGTAATTGGTTTTATTTCAGTACATTACTTAACGACGAATGTTACAGGTCACTTTGCCTATGTTATGAATGATGTACTAGAATTGAAATGGACAGAAGGTTTGATGTATTTATTGTTTATTGTATCGTTTTTTCTTGGGGCTTTTGTTTCTGGAATGTTTGTGGAATGGATGCTCCCCAGAAACGAACGCAATATGTACCTCCCTTCTGTAACATTGGAAATTATTCTTTTAGCTACCGTTGCAGTATTTGGCGAGTATTTATTGGAATGGAGCCCACAGACAATAGCTCTTCTGTTGTTGTTTTCTATGGGATTACAAAATTCATTGGTAACTAAAATTTCCAGTTCGGTGGTGAGAACTACTCACTTAACTGGACTTTTCACGGATTTAGGAATTGAAATCTCCCAATTTATATTTTACAAATCAAAAGAGCAACGACAAGCTTTATCGAGTACCATTCAACTTAGAGCTAGAATCATTCTATTTTTCTTTTTGGGAGGCATCATAGCCGGATATCTTTATGTGCATTTAATTTTTTATGCTTTATTATTCCCTGTGGCCATACTGTTATATGGTTTGTTTTATGATTATCTGAGGTTCAAGTGGATTCAGTTGAAAAATAAGCTTTAATTCAACCAAAAAGTTTTTAAAAGCAAACATTTATCAGTTTTTAGACCGTTGATTAGCAATACCTTTGTGTCTATAATTGGTAT